>JALNXT010000353.1 GCA_023230245.1 Candidatus Cloacimonadota bacterium | reverse complement strand
CTTCTTGCCGAAATAGCGTATCGTTAAAGTAAGAAAAGGCATGGGAAGTATAGCCAGCACGGTTAAACGCCAGTTGATAGACACCATGAACGAGAAGGACGCAACCGTCATCAAAACTATATCCATCGCCGCTATCAGCCCTATCCCAAACAGCATTCTCACCGCATTAAGGTCGTTGGTGGCATAAGCCATGAGATCGCCAGTTTTGCTCTTATTAAAGAAGTTCTGAGAGAGCTTTAGCAGGTGATTGTAGAAATCCTGCCTCAGGCTCTTTTCTATCTGGAACGAATTGCCGATAATAAGTACACGCCAAAAAAACCGCAATATCATTACGGCGATCGCCAGCGCAAAGATAAGCAGCCCAATCCACGCCAAACCCCGGCTATCAATAGTGCGGGCTTGAATATTGTCGATAGCATGTTGCATCACCTTGGGTACCGCCAATTGAACGACATCCACCAAGATAAGCATTACAATACCACCGGCAATACGGCTATAACTCTTCTTTATATAGGGAAGAATTGCATCAAAGGTACGCATAAAACTCCATTACACCTGAGCTTCTGCTTAACTAAAGTACGCTAAAACAGTCTCAGGATTTCCTGACAAGAATCAAACCACCCTTTTTAGAAACTTGATTTTGTCAAACCCTTTATGATAAATCTAAGCTTTTGGCTGTTTTTAGCACTTCCCGCAACAGCACTCGCCTCGAGTGCTAACAGCCGGGGGCGGCTGTTGTTACGTAATCTCTCCCACTTCGTGTGAGAATAGCCGTGGGTGGTGTGTCTCCCCATTTTAAAATGTTTCAGGATAAACCATCAAGCGGTTTAAAATAGATATCCTATACCGCTTAGCATAAAGGATAGACCGAAATAGGTAACTAGAACTCCATACATGCGCGGTTGGAGTCCTTCCTGCCAAAGTTAATCATCTATTGCACTCTCAATTTAGCTGTACTTAAAGCTGGTAAATGCACGGATTTATTGGCGGCAGGCTGGACTTCAATATGGTTTAAGTATAAGAGAATTAATTATATAGCACCCTGTTCAGTGAACTTGACTGAAGCCTTGCCTTCGCTACCGATAATGAAGGTGTGTCCTGAAGTCCAGTATGCCGTTAAGTTACAGGTGGACATGTGATTAGCAAAGGTACAAAGGACTTCAGACACAAATCGCTTTCATGTGAAGTCCAGGTCGCTAGTATAATTAACCAAGCATGTTCGTAGCCAGTCGTCCAGCATGAGTAAACAAGCATGAAGAAACAAGTTTAACGACAAGGACTCCACACCTAGGTACTTACACACAATTACTCCAGCACTCCCACACCAAATCCACACTCTCCACTGATCCCAGTGTACTAAAATTGGGATGAGGACTAACAAAAGTCGATTTTTTACAGCACACTAACCTGCTTTCATACAAGCATATAACCCAGCCACCACAAAATTATATTTACAAATCCAAAAATAAATCGCAATTCTGTCCCGAAACCTGGGATTTGTCCCCCTTACATTATAGAAGCTAATAGTTCTTTGATGAGTGTATAGGTGATTGTACCCGTAGGTACAGGAAGTCGAGAAGTGAAGAAGTAACAAAGTGATGAAGTGCTGGGGTGCTGGAGTGATGGAGTGATGGTGGGATGATGTGGCTGCACTTTTCTATTGACAATCTTGAGTGATGCAATATTAATAGTTTTCATGAAAAACAACGCAAAGCATACATCTATAGGAATGCCTGAAACTAATGCTGTGAGCATGTTGCCGGAGCTTATGGCAAATCTGATGAGCAACCTACCGGGCATGGCTTACCGCTGCATGAATGACAAAAACTGGACAATGGTTTTTTTGTCACAGGGTTGCCATACAGTTACTGGTTACACAGTTCTGGAAATCCTCAATAACAGCTTAACTTCATATAACGATCTGATTTATGAAGATGATCGTGCTTATGTCTGCCAGTGTGTGGAAGAAGCAGTGGCAAAACACACCCGTTTCCAGATGGAATATCGGATTGTTGGCAAAGAAGGAGATCTCCGTTGGGTTTGGGAACAGGGCAATGCGGTTTATAACTTGGATGACACTGTGATGTTCATCGATGGCTACATCGCCGAGATTAGCTCGCGCAAGAATGTTGAGCATGAAATTAAGCGAGTTGCCCAGAACATGGTGGAAATCAACGCCACCAAAGACAAGTTTTTCTCTCTAATTGCCCACGACCTTCAAAACCCCGTGTATGCTATTATTTCCCTTTCGGAATTCCTTAGTGCCAATCTACAAAAGCTAAGCCCTGCTGATCTTACAAGCTTTGCAACCCAGATAAATATCTCCGCAAAAGGAATCTATACGCTCTTAGAAAACCTGCTCGATTGGACAAAAACCCAGACCAGCGAGATGATTGTACAGAAGGAGTATTTATCTCTAACCAAGCTTATCGACTTCATAATTCAGCAATATCAAGCTACGGCAGAAGAGAAAGGCATAAATATTGTTTTCCATTATACAGGCGATATAGATGTAGAAAGCGATTCACACATGCTTACCTCGATCATTAGAAACCTCATCTCCAATGCGATAAAGTACTCTCATCCCAATTCCGAAGTAAACCTCCGCCTCTCCTGTACTGGAGGCAACACAATCCTTGAAGTAGAGGATAAGGGTATTGGCATATCGCGTCGCAACATCGTAAAGATCTTCCGTATAGATAGTGACCTGCGTCATCCCGGCACCAATAAAGAATCAGGCAGCGGATTGGGCTTGATTCTAGCGAAGGAATTTGCCGATAAGCTGGGCATGCAGATTAGCGTATTAAGCAAGCTGAACAAGGGGAGCACGTTTACGTTAAAGATGGCGGAGTAGTGAATCTCGAATGAAATCTACTCACTCTGTTTGTTACGTAGCTTTTTCCACCATTCAATGCGTTTCTGAATCTCTTTCTCAAAGCCGAATTGTCCCGGCGTGTAATAGGAC
>JALNXT010000352.1 GCA_023230245.1 Candidatus Cloacimonadota bacterium | reverse complement strand
AAAGAACATGCCGATAGGATTGTGGATATTGCCACGCTTACAGGTGCTGCCGTTGCCGCACTCGGCAATCAATACTCCGTGGTGCTTACCAATAACGAAGCATGGCTGGAGCAGCTTAAAAGCGCCGCTGCCTTCACAGGTGAAAATATCTGGCAACTTCCTGCCCACGACGAATATAAAGAACTGATAAAATCTGAAATAGCCGATATGAAAAACGTTGGCGGTCCCTTGGGTGGGGCGATTACCGCGGGGTTATTCCTGCGCGAGTTTGTACAAAACAAGCCCTGGCTGCATATTGATATTGCCGGCACCGCCTTGAGGGCTAAAGAAAGCGGCGTAAATCCCTTCGGTGCTACTGGAGTGGGCGTGCGTCTGCTTACCTCTTTGCTGAAAAGCATGGAATAGAGAAGCACAGAAGAATTTAGTGCCAGTGTTACGCCAAGCAAACCCTATCGCAACTATCGATATTGGGCTGCCAATCTCCGCATTGGCAGAAACAAGGAAACTATCTTCACGGTATGTTATGGATGTTGTGGCAAAACAGAGTTTGCCACCCCATGCTTGTATATCCTTATCATTGCCCTATCATTGCCCATGCCAAGGGCAATGGGTGGGCAATGATAGGGCAATGCTAGCAAGGGCGAAAGTGGAATAAATGCTAATTTTAAACCGAGGCTCTCATGAAATTGCTTAAATTGTTGTTATTGCTTAGCTTGCTTTTTTGCTTTGCCTGCCAAAAACAGGTCGCCAGAGAAAAGCCGTTATTACTGGTATCAATACATCCCTATGAGCTGCTGCTAACTCAGCTTGCGGGAAGTGATTTTGAGGTTAATACCATTATCCCGGCAAATGCTTCCCCTCATACTTGGTCGCCCAATCCATCCACTTTAGAAGACATTCTGGATGCGTCGCTAATCCTTTCCAATGGCTTGGGTCTGGAGACTAACCTGCAAAAGAGCTTTGCCGCCAGAGCCAATGCCCATGTTGAAGCAGCGGAGCTAATAAGCGATGCGATTCCTGCCATGGATAAGGATGCAGAACATGAAGGTGAAGGGCATCAGCATGAAGGGATAGACCCGCATCTTTGGACATCGCCACGTCTGATGATCCGCTTGGTTACAGCACTGGAAAAAGAGCTGATAGAGCGCTTTCCCAATTCAACCCTGGTGTTTAACAATAACGCCAATACTATCCGTAAAGAGCTGGAAGCAGCAGCAGAACAGATAAAATCGGAACGGAAAAAGTATCTTGATCCTGGCTTGATTACCTACCATAATAGCTTTTCCTATTTCTGCCAAGAGTTTGGGATTCAGTATCTGGGCTGGGTGCAGTTCTCGCCCGGAAAAGAGCCAAGCCCCAAAGACCTTACCAAATTGGGAGATACCATAAAAGAACATCAGGTAACTGCCGTTTTTATAGAGCCTCAGATGGATAAGAAGGCGGGCGAAGTATTGGCAAAAGAATTTAAACTCAAGCTTTTAACCCTGGATCCCTTGGGAAGCGATATGAAGGCGAAAACCATCTCCGAGCTTATCCTGGCTAACTGGGAAAACATGAAGGGAGCATTTACCGAGCCATGATTGAGATACAAAACCTGGATTACAGCATAAAAGGAAAGAGCATTCTGGAGGATATTAACCTTACTATCCCCGATGGTCAGTTTGTGGCAATCATTGGCCCCAACGGTGCTGGTAAATCTTCGCTGATAAAAATCTTGCTGGGGATATGGGAAATTCAAAAGGGTGAAATCAGTATTGATGGCATCTCCCAAGCTGCCTGGCTGAAAGCTAACAGTTTTGGCTATCTCCCTCAACACGAGGAATTTGACCGCTCTTTTCCTGCTACCGCCATGGATATCGTGCTGATGGGGCTGGCGGGGACGATTCCCCTGGCTGCAAGGCTTAAGACACGGCACAAAGAAGAAGCGATGGCTGCACTTGATAAAACCGGTGTTGCGCATTTAGCCAAGGACTTGATAGCCAAGCTCTCAGGCGGGGAATTCCAACGCGTGCTGCTTGCCAGAGCCATTGTAAGCAGAAGCAAATACCTGATCTTGGACGAACCCGAAGCGAGCCTGGATAGGCCATCTGTGCAGAGCTTTTTTACACTGCTGAAAAGCATTAACGAAACAGGTCACACGATTATTACGATCTCTCACGACTTAAATATCCTCTCGGAATATTGCAGCTTCTTGGTATGCCTGAACCATCGCCTACATTGCCACAATCACACCGATTTGGTAAGCGCGGAAATAATCCGTAACACCTTTGGTGAGAGCGTGCGCATCATAGAAAAGGACTATTAGAGAGATGTTTTATTATCGTTTTATGCTTCATGCCCTTTTGGGAGCCTTGCTATCGGGGCTTAGCCTGGCGATATTCGCTCCCTATGTAACCCTGCGGCGCATCTCTTATATGGGCGAAGCGCTTTCTCACATTGCTTTTGCCGGTATCGCTATCGCCATCTTGTTTGGCTTGAACCTCACCTTTAGCACCCTGGTGTTTGTGGTAATAATCAGCATGGTGATCGGCTGGATATCCCGAAAACATAAGCTTCAGGAAGCCAATACCATTAGCATCTTTCTCTCTGTGAGCATGGCGCTTGGTATTGTTCTGATCAGCGTGTCCAAAAACTATAGCTTCGATCTTGCCAGCTACCTGTTTGGCAATGTTTTGCTAATTACAGAATCGGAGCTTTACAGCCTCGTGGGCTTAAACATTTTGAATCTGGCATTCGTGCTAATCTTCTATAAAGAGCTATTCTACCTGACCTATAATGCCGAGATGGCGAAGGTTTTCCGTATTCGTACGGGCTTGGTGAACCAGCTATTTTTGGTGCTGTTGGCAGCTAATATAGTAATCAATCTTAAGAGCGCCGGCATCATCTTGGTAACGGCACAGCTCATCCTGCCGGCTGTTATAGCCTTCAATTTCGTCCATTATCTGCATCGGGCAATCGTGGTATCT
>JALNXT010000351.1 GCA_023230245.1 Candidatus Cloacimonadota bacterium | reverse complement strand
GTTTTCCCTGTGCCGGCACTGGCACAAATGATGCGGCAAAATAGCTCAGACACTGGTCTCCTCCTTATCGGCAACATACAAATCTGCCCTCGTGATGCTCACCAGCCTTTGTCTATCAGTGGATTTTGCACTTTGGGTGTATCCATTCGTCAGACAGTTTAATAGAGCATCCAAAATGTCTTCCTTTAGCTTATCGCGCTTATCGGGAGTGATGGCATCTTTGCTTTCTTTGGTATCCAGGATATTCCAGAACATGGAACTTACCTTATCTTCGGGCAGCACTTGCTCCAGCAGATAGTAGCACCATTCATAGATGATTAGCTGACGGTAATCCCGATTGCCTGTCTTGAAATCTATAATCATGGCTTCGTTATCGGTCTCAATGCGCAAATCGGCTTTCCCGTTTAGGGCTACCTTATACTCCCTACCGTCATGTAGCACTTTTCCAAGCGTCTTGTGTGCACGTTCTGCATCGGTCATTTTCTCACCTTCAGGGATTAGCGTGAAGCTTCTTTTATCCAAGTGCTCTTTCACCCAGATCTCATAAAAGAGATTCAGTGATTCAGCCAATCTAACGGAGATAATCTCAGTTAAGAAATCCGCATTATAGTTTTTGGGAATCTGGTAACGGAAAGCTTTGCTGCTTAGTAAGCTTATCAACCCTTGCTGGAGAAAGTCTGTGTTGCCAAATACTTGCTCCAGTCTTTCCAAGTTTTTATGACGCCCCCTTTCATCGCCAAGAATGTCGGCAAAATAGGCATGCATGATATTGCCAAAAAGCTTTGCGCTAATGGTCTCTTCTGCCTCATAGGGGATATTCTGGATATGCGAATGGGTTTCAATGTACCACAAAAAGGGGTTCTTGATTAGTTGTATAATCCCGGAAGCAGATGCCTTCAGCTCTCCATCGGAAGTTAAATCTTGTTGCGGGTTGCAAGGGATAATAAAGAAGTCTTTAGCGGGGATGGCTGCACCGCTACAGCATTCCTGCCTTTCCAGACTGAGAAACGTATCACTAAGGTGCTTAGTCGCCAAGCCTTCATACAAGTTCTTTACCGGAATGTGCATTGGTTCATGGGTGTATTTATCGCCTTCGGTGATAAGCTGCTCCAGCTCTCCCAGAAAGGAACTGGGGCTGATATCCCGCTCCACGCTACGGTAACTGAAGCAAATCACTTGCTCTGCGCCTAATAGCAGGCGGAAGAAGTAATACCTTTCCCAAGCGCGGATGTCTGCATAACACTTTAAGCCAAGCTTGCTCCGCTGCGTTTCGTTGAATAGCCATACCGGTGTGGGATTGGAAGGCGTCAAACCCTCTATCATCTGAAAAAAGGCAACCGTGCCAAAGCTGCGATTACGGGAATCCAGCAGATTGCTTATCTCCCAAGTGCATTGCCTGGCTTGGGTGCTGCGGTAAGAAATCCTTGCCGATTTCAGGAAGCTAAGCAGAAGCTCCAGCAATCCCGCACCACAATCACCCTCGGTAAATATCTGTGTCCAGGCAGGGATTAAACCCATGTTTTCGATGGAGGCAAAGTTCGCCAGTCTTTCCCAAAAACAGGGCAGCAGGTCGGTATATTCCGCTTCATTCGCGTTCACCAACCTCTCTATCTGCAACCCTTCCGCTGTATCCAGCAAGGCATATAGCTCTTCAATATTCTTTACTTTAGTGAAACTCTCCGCCAATTTCACAAACTTCGTTACCACTCTCCCTAACAGCGTATCGTTAGTCCCCTCAAAAAGCTGCATATCCACATAGAGGTAGTCGTCTTTTAGCAGTTTATCCAATTGCAGTCCAATATCTTCGCGCTGTTGCTCACTGATATTCTCCACAAAATAGCACAAGAACCACGGCATAGAAATCAGCTTGGATACCAGTGCCAAGGGTAAGTAACCGGAGCTTTGCTGCAATGCCAAAACACCTTTGTGAATAGCGCTAAGCATCTGATACACGGCACTCTGGCTGATGGGATAGGATTCCGGTAGTCTGAACCGCTGTGCATCGAAATAGCGGGAATAGCTCTTTTGGTGGAAGCTGCCATCTATGATAACTCCATGCTGTTCTGTTGCTTGTTTCTGGAGCCAGGCTAAATATGCCAGAGCCATTTGGTCTTCATTTTCGCTTTCAATCACGTGGATATCGGGTTTGTTAGCGATGTTTTGCCAAGCTTGCTCCAGATCCAGCGGCTTCACCTTCCAGCCATCGCTAGATTTATTGGTTTCCAAGCCATGATACAGCACTGTGACCCTATTCCCCGCAGTTTCTATCGCTGTTATCAGTTGCCTTTCCATGGCGCTGTAATAGTATTGATTCACAAAGATGATGCTATGCCCTTGCCAGGGAATGTGGAAGTTGTCTGTACTTAAGTAAAACAGCTTATCGGTAAAGCCCAGAGCACCGATATAGCTTTGGTAATCTTCGCGAATTTGCATGATGCGCTCCAGGTAATGCTCTTGCCACATCTGCATATAGAACACGCCGGAATCTTTAAGCTCTGTAAGGCTTTCCACCTCCACGCCCTCCTCCGCCAATTCTTCAAAGAAATCGAAGAACTTCCTTCCCCATTCCACAATATCCCCATAACTGAGGATATGAAAGAACTCCCGCTGTTCTTCGCCCATCACCAGATATAAGCATAACAGGCGTTTTTCATCCATTAGCACCGAAGTTTCCGGCAGGATAAGCGCTTCTTTGAAATCCTCCATACTAAAGAAATAGTTTTCCTGAAGGTTCCAGTTATTCATGTATCTTTGCTGCGCAATTCCGGCTGCGGCGCGGGTGGGAAAAACCAGTATGGTCTTTGTGTCCAAGCCGCTTAGTGCTGCATCCAACAAGTCTTCATTCAAGGGAATAGTTTTCAGTTCCATAGTGCTAACGCCTTCTTATCGATAATCCGTTTCTTTCTAATCATATAAAGTCACAAAACACATCCTTGATTTAGGGATTTTATCTGTCAAGCACAATCGCTGCAAG
>JALNXT010000350.1 GCA_023230245.1 Candidatus Cloacimonadota bacterium | reverse complement strand
GACAAAGGCAGCGAGTAGCCATTGCCAGGGCAATTGTGAACCATCCCTCGATTTTGTTAGCAGATGAACCCACGGGCAACCTGGATTCTCAAGCCGGTGGAGATATCTTGCAGATATTTGAAGAACTGCACAAAGCTGGCAACACAGTAATTATGGTAACCCACGACCAAGCTGTGGCAGATAGAGCCGACCGCATAATCCGCATTATGGACGGGAAAATATTCAATGGCGATACCATTAGCTGAATCCATAAAAATAGGGCTTGCGGATATCATGATGCGTAAGGTACGCAGTGCGGTTACCGTAATTGGTATCATCCTGGGTGTGATGTGCATCATGGTGGTATTGGCTATCGTGAATGGCATGAACAAAAGCACCATGGCATGGATGCAGGAACGTGGCGGGCTGAATAAAATAGAAGTTCAGGCAAATTGGAACTACGACTTTTCCAAGGGCGGCTCTGCCAGTTTTAACCTGAAAGAAATCCGCTATATCGATTCCATGATTCCCGAAGCATCGGCTTTCAACCCCAGTGTTAACAAATGGGATGGAGTTCTTTCTTGGGGAGATAAGCAATATAATGGTATGGTGGGTGGTGTTTTACCAGATATGACAATTGTGGAAGAATGGAATCCAGATAAGGGAAGATTCTTGAAAGATATAGATGTGCAGAATAGCAGCAATGTGATTGTGCTTGGCTCAACCGTAGCTGAGGAACTTTTTGCTAATCGCAATCCGCTCGGCAATACGATAACTTTATCAGGACAGAAAATGCTGATTGTGGGCGTGATGAAACACAGGTACATGAAACCCCAAGGTGGAGGAGCAGCGTTTAGCGATAATTATCTGGAATACCTTAACCAACGCAGCTTTATCCCTCTCTCCACTATGCTAAACAAGATATCGCCCGGAAGCACGATAGATAATCTGGATATCAGAGCAGCAGACCCCAAAGCGGCAACTGCTTTGCGGAAAAAAGTGGAGAACATCGTGCTTAACCTAAAACAGGGAAAGCGAGTGTTTCAGGTTAATTCTGCCAAAGAACAGATGGAAACGCAGAGCAAGAATACCATGATATTCGGGGTGATATTTGTGATGATAGCGGTTATCTCGCTGCTTGTGGGCGGGATTGTGATTATGAACATCATGCTTGCAGCTATTAAAGAGCGAACTAGAGAGATTGGAGTACGCCTTGCCATCGGAGCTAGAGGCTGGGATATATTTCTGCAATTCCTTGTACAAACCGTGCTGATAACATCTATGGGCGGCATACTTGGCATTTTGTTGGGTTACGCAATTCTCGGTCAGGTAGGCAAGTTCCTGGAAATCAGTGTTGTGGCATCCGTGCAGATGATTTGGGCTTCACTAAGCGTATCCGTCGGGGTAGGTTTGATTTTCGGTGTGTTACCAGCGGTTAGAGCCTCTAAATTAGACCCAGTGATCGCATTAAGGGAGGAATAATGGGAAAACAAAAAAACGATAGCAGCACCTTGCACGGCATCTTTATGTGGTTGACATCTTACTTGCGCATTGCAATTATTGATACTTACAAGGTGTATTTATCTCTTACCATCCCTCAGAGACGCAAACGCATACTGACAAATGCAAGTGCCTTTATGAAAAGGTTTATTGGCAGAATATCATCTGAACGAGTGATGAGAGAATCCGGCAGCTTAACTTACATAACGCTATTAGGCTTTGTGCCCTTCATTACTTTTCTGGTGATGATTGCCCCAGATTTGCCATTTCTAAACCTAGGCGAGAAATTTAAAGTAGTGGTAGCCAAGAACTTTATCCCCGGCTCTGCAAATGCCATAATGACCTTTGTGGATGATATGCTTGTGCGGCGCATGATCGGCTTTAATATATTCAACTTTATAATCTTGCTTGTGTCTTCTTATTCATTGTTTAGGGTGATAAGGAATACTTTCGATCGTATTCTTGGCATGCAGCTAAACGTGAAACAAGATTTGCTTACCCAGGTAGTGAAGTTCTTTGGCACCATTGTATTTGGCTTGGTTATTATGATTGTGCTGTTCTCCAGTTCGTCCATACCTCTTATCTCCATGCTCTTAAGAGTTCCTTTGCTGCGATGGTTGCTGGTGATAGTTCCTTTCTTAATGCAGTTTTTTGGGCTAGTGTTTTTGTATATGTTGCTGCCTTCGGTGCGAATTAAAAGGTCTTCGCTGTTTCGAGGTGCGTTTTGGACAACGGTAATCTGGACCTTAGCTAAGTCCTTTTTTGATATTTACATCTACAACCTCACCAGCATGCAAGCCATCTACGGAGTTATGGCTGCCTTGCCGATATTCCTGCTTTGGATATATGTAAACTGGGTTATAATCTTGGGGGGAATAGTAATGGTAAGCGTTATAGACACCCCTGAAAATGGAGAATTGCTGCGCAAGGAACCTCACAGGGTTGTTAGGGTTACTTTGGAGATGTTCTCCAACGAGAAACTTAACGGACGCCTGGAAGGAGTCCTCAACAAGAAAGAGATTAAACATCTCGTGGAAGCGATAGAGGAGGATAGCGATACATGAGAAAGTATGCGCTGATTAGCGTTAGCAACAAAAGCGGTATCGAAACCCTTGCAGTGCAGTTAGAGAAGCTTGGTTATACCATTCTCTCTACCTCCAACACGGCAAAACACCTTATGCAGTATTGTAAAACCGTGGTTCAGGTTTCGGATGTAACAGGCTTTCCCGAAATACTGGATGGACGGGTTAAAACCTTACATCCCAAAATACACGCGGGCATACTGGCAAACCGCTCCGAGCCAGCCCACTTGAAGACCTTGGAAGAACTTGGTATAGACCATATTGATATAGTAATAGTTAACCTGTATCCCTTTGCGGCAACAAGGCAGAGAGTAAACTCCACTCATAGTGAGATTATAGAAAACATAGATATTGGCGGACCCTGCCTGATACGCGCCGCAGCAAAGAACTATGCCAGCGTGTGTGTATTGGTTGACCCAA
>JALNXT010000349.1 GCA_023230245.1 Candidatus Cloacimonadota bacterium | reverse complement strand
CTGATGGTGGCAACGCAGAACAGCCACACCCCTTTGATAGACGTATAACCCACACCGGAGCTACCCTAAGTCTGGAGTCGTTGGCTCCCCTAACAGCTTTAAACTTGTATCTTACCTTCACGGAGCTAAGGACTACAGCGGGCTGATCACATCAGCGAAACGGGATCCACGTCCACGTGATACGAAACCGCCTTGCTTTTGGTATATATCTCCATAAATTGTGACAATGCACTTTGGATAACCTGGCTGTTTTTGCCCTTAAAAATCAGATGATAACGGAATAGGTTGCTCACTTTGCTAAAGGGAGCCGGTGCTGGACCCAAGAGCATCAATTCCGGTGCCTTAAAGTTCTGTAGCAGGTGTTGCTTTACGGCTTCTATGCTTTGCACTTCCTGCCTCATTAGCTCTAAATCCAGGCATTGAAACACAATCCTTGCCAAGCGATAATGGGGTGGGTAATATAGTTTGCTGCGATGCCCCATTTCTTCTTCCACGAAGCTAAGGAAATCTTGCTTACTTGCCGCTTGAATTGAATAATGCTCCGGATTGTAGGTTTGGATTATAACCTCTCCTGCTTTTTCCCCACGTCCCGAACGTCCTGCCACTTGCGTAAGCAACTGAAAGCTACGTTCGGCAGCTCTGAAATCTGGCACATTCAAGCTGATATCAGCCATCACCACGCCCACAAGGGTAACCTCAGGGAAGTCCAAGCCTTTGGAAATCATCTGTGTCCCCAGCAGGATATCCACTTCCAACTTTTTCATGCGGTTATACATCGATTTGTAGGTATCCCGCTTTCTGGCAGAATCCGAATCCATTCTCAATATCTTGGCTTCAGGGAAGAGAACTTTTAGTGTCTGTTCCAGTTTTTGTGTTCCGGGTGCACCATAGGCAAAGCTATAGCTGCCACATTCCGGACATTTACGCGGACTGGGAAAGCTGCTCCCGCAATAGTGGCATTGCATTTCTTCCTTGTCGCGGTGATATGCCATGCTTATTTCGCATTGCTTGCAGGCGATCAGTTCGCCACACTTTAGGCATTGCATAAAGGAAGAATATCCCCTGCGATTCTGAAACAGGATTACCTGTTCTTTCTTTTGCAGTCTTTCGTCAATCGCAGCTAACAAGGTGGGGGAGATAAGCTCGTGGTCATATTCATCGCGCATATCCACGATCTTCACTTCTGGCAAAGCATAATCTAAGGGACGTGCTTCCAGCTTCATCAGCTTATATTTGCCGCTTAAAGCGTTATTCCAGGATTCAAGGGAAGGAGTTGCGCTTCCCAGAATCACCTGCGCATTTTGCATCTTTGCCCGTACGATCGCCAAATCTCTGCCATGGTAGCGGGGAGAGTTGTCTTGCTTATAGGTGCCTTCGTGTTCTTCGTCTATCACGATCAAGCCCAGATTGGGAACGGGGGCAAAGATTGCACTTCGCGCGCCGATAATAATCTTCTTTTCTCCACTGGCGATCATTTGCCATTGGTTAAATCTGTCTTTTTCACTTAGCTGGCTATGCTGTATGGCAAGGGTGTCGCCAAAGCTTCCCTGAAAGCGTTCCACCATTTGGGGGGTTAAGGCAATCTCCGGGATAAGGAAGATTACGCTGCGTCCTTTTGCCAGATACCTGCGAATCACCTCTATGTAAACCTCTGTTTTGCCACTTCCTGTGATCCCGAATAGCAGGTTCACATTAAAGGCATCATAACCTTCCGCAATATCCGCGATAGCTTGTTTCTGAGCCGCATTCAGCTCTATTACTTTGGGAACATCCACTTGCTCGAATACCATGTTTTCAGGATCAACATGCCGGGCTTCGATGCGGATAATAGCTTTCTTAACCAGAGCTTTGATAGCGGAGTATGATACTGCCGCACTTATGTTTGCCATCGGGAAAGCATGCTGTTCCAGCTTAATAAGCTCCCACGCTTCTCTTTGTTTTAGAGGGAGGGAATCTTCATCAATATCCGGTTTTATTACTATAATATAGTTGGCGATTTTGGGTTTATCACGGTGAGTCAGCTTTCGTTGCACAGAAATCAAACCTTGCGCTTCGGCTTCTTCAATCTTGCGGTAAAGAGGATAGCCGGGCAAGAGTGCCCTTAGTTGAGTTAGATTCACCGATTCTTTGTCCTGTAAAAGCGAGTGCAGCTTGGCAAATTCTTCCGGTATGGTTTCACCCATCCATTTAACCGCAGCATCCAGCTCTGGTTGCATCTTTGAAGGCAGCATGGCAAAGATGGCTTTCCCCACCGAACAGCGATAATAAGCAGCCATCCACTCTGCGAGTTTGATAAGCTCCAAGGGCAGGATGGAAGAGCTGTCTAACACCTCTTCCACTTGTTTATATCTTATCTTGCTGCTTCTTTCATTCATACATTCTGGCCCGCAAATACCCAAGCAGAGTTTTGAGGATAACCCTACTAAAACTCTGGCTCCCTCTGCTATGGCAAGAGGGGAGCAATATACTAGTTCTTTGCCTATGCCAAAAGGCAAGTGGATAACGTAATACTTCATTATTACAAGCCTATTAATGCACTCTCGCTTGTCAATAACTTTCCTCTTGCTTCTTGCCTGCTTATCCGAAACGGCTCTAAAGCTGAACTGAAGCGGTGTTGATCGGGTTGCATCCCGATGAGATCCCGATCAGATCCCGATGAACCCCCCTTCGGATATAGCGCAGGACGCCGATCCTGCGTATTGAAGTGGTGGAATTCTGTATAATTCGTTACTCTTGCAAATCCGAAAACAAGAACTCTCATCTATTTCAATAAGTTGTAGGTATTTTCTTGCGCTTTTCCCAATACCCGCTATCATGTTTATATGTGGGTACTAAAGTATCCTTATTTAAGGAGATTAAACAGCTATGGTCAAAGAAAAAAATCCTAAGAGCAGGAAGATTAAGATCATTGTTATTATGCTGGTGGTAGTAGTTATTGTGGCAGCCATACTAATTATCCCGAGGTACAATCGCTATCTGAAGAATAG
>JALNXT010000348.1 GCA_023230245.1 Candidatus Cloacimonadota bacterium | reverse complement strand
GGTTGGCAATTTAACTATTAACAAGGAATAGATAATGCCGATAGTTGACCGTATGGAGTTCCCTCGCCGCTATAAGCTGAAAGGAATCGTGCTGATCCTCATCATCATTGGCGCAGTTCTCGGTATCTGGATCCAGCGCAGCGGTATTAAACAGGTGCGTGATCAGATTGAAATCTCGTCGGTTAGCATTGTCCGTAGCGGTAACCAGTTTATCGAGCTGGAATACGTGCTTGCCAATACCAGCAACAAAGCACTGAACATCAACCTGATGGCAAAGGTTTGGGATGTCCAGGAAAACGAGCTTGCCAGTGCGTTGTTTAGCATTGATATCCAGCCCCACAGTTCTTCCAAACGCAGTAAAATGCTGGATAAACTGAATCGTAGTCTAAAAGATGGGGAAAGACCATACAAAGCCGAAATCTCGCTCTATGAGAGGAAAGTGCCTTAAGCTACCAGATAAGTGATTTAAGTGCTTGTTATCCCTTCCTTGCTCATCCGAAGCTATTCTGAAACATTACTGCTCAAGGGTTAATCGGGATTCAACCCGATCGGATCCCGATCAGATCCCGATCGACTCGGCTTCGGAGATTAAGCTGGAAGTAAGCCGGCTATGCTGCCCAAGTGATTAAGTGTGGTGTGCTGGAGTATAAGGCTACAGTTTTACCGTTCTTTTCGTTGCCCTTCGGTGTTTTCGGTGCTTAATAAAAACAAAATAAAAGACATAAGGTGATTTCATGAACGCTTTAGTACAAAACCTGCTTGCAAACTACGTAGCTTGGGTACACGCGATGCCCATATACTCCGCAATGGTGCAATTTGCCATACTGGGTACCCTGGGTGAACTAATCTCCAAATGGGTGATAAACAAGAGCTTCAAATACCCCTTCAGTTTTGCGATAACCCTTTGGAAGATGGTGGTTTGGGCGATCCTTGCCATTGGTATTAAGTATGCCTTCAAAGGTTTTACCGGCTATGTGGAATATCTGGAAGCACACGGTATGCTGCCTAGCCTTGGCAAGTTTGGCAAAGCCTTTGCCATCAGTGCTTTCATGAATCTCCAGTTTGGGATTGCGCTTGTCCTTATGCACCGGGTGTTGGATAACATCCCCGAAAAGCACAAGAATTGGAATAACCTGCATAAAGGCATCTTTTCGCTAATCTGGTTCTGGATTCCTGCGCACACCGTTACTTTTATGCTGCCCGATACTTACCGCATTGGGCTTGCTGCCGTGTGGAGCCTTGCGCTGGGGCTTATCCTGGGATTCTTTAACCGTAGATAAAGCCCATAACTATGGCTGTATCCAGAGCTGCTCCTGCTCCGTTGCTGTTACCTGTATTGGCGTGGACAGCAGGAATGGTGCTGGCTCACCACTTGGCTCTGCCTTTTATTCCCCTGCTTAGCGTGGCGGGGGTTTTGCTTATAAGCGCTGTTCTTATTGGCAAGTTGCGAACCTGGCTGCTGCTGTTGCTGTTCCTCTGTTTAGGAGGATTGCGCATCTCCAGCCAGCCGACCCAAGCGTCTCCATTATCCTTATTGCTAGAGGGAAAAAGTAGCATTCAGCAGCCGATTAGTTTTATTGTCTTGCAAACCCTGTCCAGCGGCAATAACAGCTATGCCATTCGCATGGAAAGTATTGCCGGACATCCGCTTAAAGACAAGCTGATGCTTTATAGTAATCAGGGCATGATTGCCGGCGAAAGGTACAAAAGTATGGTGGAGCTTGGTTCTATTAACAACGACCCCATCTTGCAGATTTACCCCAGCCGCTATCATGCCATCGCCTTTCAACTTGGTAAAGCTGAAAGACTGCAACCCAGCCCCATAGTTTATGCAATTGCCCGTTTGCGGCAAAGCCTGCTGCATAATCTGGATAGTAAACTGGGAGCTAATGCCGGATGGGCAAAAGGCTTATTGCTTAGCGACCCCGCTGCCAAGAAAGAGTATCGCAACGAACTCAGCCAATCCGGCACCATGCATCTAATTGCGGTTAGTGGGCTGCATGTGTGGTTCATCTATCTGGTGCTGGTAAACCTGTTACGCATCGTGGTAAGCAGAGGAGTTGCAGAGCTGATTTTCCTGCCTTTAATTCTGCTATTTGCCGCCCTAAATAACTGGGCACCGCCGATCACTCGCTCGATTATCATGATTGGCACAGGCATTATTGCGCGTTGGCTGCAGCGTCCCCTCTCTGGTGCTCAAAGCCTCTCCTTTTCCCTGCTTATTATCACCCTCATTAACCCCATCGAACTCTTTGGTGTCGGTTTACAGATGTCCTTCATCTGCATCGCGGTTATCCTCTTTGGCATGCCCAGGATTCACCTCTTCCCGGGGGATAACTTAATGAAGCACCCTTGGCAGCGGGGCATGGAACACACTGTACAAGCTGTTCTGCTCTCTTTGTTGGTAAGCCTTGCCATCACCCCCTTAACGCTGTACTATTTTGGTAGAGCGTCTTTTAACGGAGTTATCGCCAATCTCATTGGCATCCCTTTAATCGGGATATTATTACCTTTATCGTTTCTCATCCTGCTGTTTCCACAAGGGTTTTTCCTCTGCCATATCTTTAGTCTTTGCTATCATGCGCTTATTCAACAGTGGCAAATGCTGGTTAGCAGAAGTGCAGAAATACCTTTCTATCTAAACGGATTCTATTTCAACCGCAGCCATGCCATCGCCTTGGCGATTGTGATTACTTGGAGCTTTCTGCTGATCAGGGGCAAGTTTAAATATGCGCTAATCTTTGCCTTGCCCACCTTGCTGATGGGTGCTGCTTTGTTATTCCTGCCTTTGCAGTATCGGAATACTGCGGACGTCCATGTGTTTGCTTGCGGTGTGGCAGATTGCAGCCTCATTCGCTTGGCAGACGGTAAAAGCATCTTAATCGATACCGGAGGCGGAAAAGGCTTCATGTATTCCGATGTTGCGCCGGTGGAACAAACACTGCTAAACGATAGCTGGATGAAAAAAGTGCTGCTCCCCTGGCTGGGTAGAA
>JALNXT010000347.1 GCA_023230245.1 Candidatus Cloacimonadota bacterium | reverse complement strand
CTATAGAAACGATCAGTTTAGTTCAAACCTAAACAAATTCATGCAGTTGCTTAGGAAAGGCAATCCCGATACTCCTGTCCTCTTTACCCTCCCGCCAGATTCCAACAAACAGGGAAAGCATAATTCAGACCTGGGAAAACTGGAGAAGACACTTGTGGACTATGCAAAAAACAACAACTGCGCATGGTGGACACTCTCCGAAGTTATGGGTGGGAAAGGTAGCGTTGGCAAGTGGAGGACAGAACAAATGGCTTCCAAGGATTTACTGCATTACACTCCCAAAGGATATATGTTGCAGGGCTATTTGTTTTACCAAGCGATCATAAAAAGCTATAAGAAATACAGTGAAAATAACGACCCTAAGGATTGATGATGCACTTGATAACTGAACTGCTATCTTCCATGGTTTACAATCCCAAGCAGCCACTGCTTTTCAACAGTAGTTTCTTTCTCTTCTTCTTTGTCGCTATTCTGCTGTTCTATCCCTTGTTTGTCAATAGGATAAAAGTCCGCACCTGGTACCTAATGCTGGTATCCATGTATTTTTATTACAAGACGAGTGGTGCCTTCGTTTTGTTATTGTTGCTTACTTCCCTGGTTAATTACGCAATTGGTTCCGGCATTTACCATGCAAAGAATAGAGCAGGGAAACGTTCATTATTGTTACTGAGCCTGATATGGAACCTTGGCTCCTTAGGCTATTTCAAATATACTAACTTTATTATTGTAACCATAAACCAGTTAACCGGCGGTCAGCTTCCCTTGATGGATATCATTCTGCCTGTGGGGATATCGTTTTTCACTTTCCAAACCTGGAGCTATACGTTAGATATCTATTTCGGTAAGCTTAAACCGCTAAATAGCTTCGTTGATTTTAGCTTCTTTGTGTCGTTTTTCCCACAGTTAGTAGCAGGACCAATCGTCCGTGCAAGCTACTTCATCCCCCAAATCAACAAGAAACTAAGCCTCGATAAAGATACAATTGCCCGTGCTTTGGTGCTTATTTTCGCAGGTTTGCTGAAGAAAGGGGTAATTGCCGACTATTTGTCTATCAACTTCGTCGATCGGATATTCGATAATCCAGCACTCTTTTCCGGTGCTGAAAACCTGCTCGGTGTATATGCTTATGCCATGCAGATATACTGTGATTTCAGCGGATATTCAGACATCGCCATTGGCATTGCAGCCTTGATGGGCTTTAATCTACCGGTAAACTTCCTTTCTCCTTACCGGGCTAGCAGCGTTACCGATTTCTGGAGAAGGTGGCACATTTCTTTATCCACCTGGCTAAGAGACTACCTCTATATTCCTTTAGGTGGTAACCGTAAAGGTAAAGCCAGACAATACTTTAATTTAATGGTAACGATGCTGCTTGGTGGCTTATGGCACGGCGCATCATGGAACTTTGTATTTTGGGGCGGAATGCACGGCTTGGCTTTGGCTTTCGATAAACTGGTATTGAACTTCAAGTTTATGAATACCCGTTTCATGAAAGCAGTGAGCGTAGTTGTTACTTTCCACTTCGTCTGCTTCTGTTGGATATTCTTCCGTTCCCCTGATTTTGCCAATGCCTGGCTGATGCTTAGCCGCATCTTTACGGTATTCAATGGTGCCATTTTCTGGCAGTGGATTGTGGAGTATCGCCTGGTTGCCATTCTATTAGCTGCGGGTTATCTTTTCCATTGGATGCCCGATAGTTTTGAGCTTGGGTTCGAGAAAGTGCTTCGTAAGACTCCTATTGTCCTGCAATCGCTATTATTGGCGGTTGTAATATGGATTCTCTTCCAGGCGCGTTCTGCTGATATTCAACCCTTTATTTACTTTCAGTTTTAAGGATATCTTATGCCACACAAGTTAATACCTACTTTTCAAACATACTCCTGGGGAGATGACAGTTTCATCCAAAACCTTTGTTCTTTGGAGGACATGGAAGGAACTCCGGTTGCTGAAATGTGGCTGGGAGCGCACCCCAAAGCACCTGCATTAATTGAGTATGCCAACAAGCAAAAAGCTCTCGATAGCTACATTTCCACAAACCCTCCCTCCATACTTGGCAAGGCAGCCGATCGGTACAATAGCACCCTTCCCTTTCTTTTTAAAGTACTTGCTGCCAAAAAGCCACTTTCTATTCAAGTACATCCCGATAAGAGTGCTGCGGAAGCTGGCTTTGCCTTAGAAAACAGCTTAGGGATTCCGCTGGACGATCCCAAACGTAGCTTTAAAGACGCGAACCATAAGCCAGAATTGCTGTGTGCTTTAACGGACTTCACTGCTTTATGCGGTTTTAGAGCATACACAGATATCATTTCTAACATCCAAGCTTTCCACTTGGAATATATCTGGGATGAGTTCCAAGCCTTTTCTTTAAGCCCCAATTCCGATACTTTCAAAGCTCTCTTTCAAGCTATTATGACTTCAAACGAACTCAAGTTGCATGAAGCAATAGATCATCTTATCCACTTCAAACCATACACAGACCATGCTTTAGCACAATTGCAGAATGTATGTCTGAATCTCATTGACAATTATCGATTCGATCCTGGTGTTATAGCGCCCTTGTTGCTTAACCTGATAGAGCTAAAAGCCTTTGATGCCATATACATCGAAGCGGGAATATTGCACGCTTACTTAAACGGAGCTGGTCTGGAGCTGATGGCGAATTCTGATAACGTTATTAGAGGCGGATTAAGCCCCAAATATATAGATATAGACAAGCTGTTAGAGCTTTCCAGCTTCCAGCCATATCAGATTAAATGGGTAGCACCAGAGATAACAGATTCCTGTAGAAGCAGCTATATTACCCCTGCCCAAGAATTCAGTTTATCAATAATAGAATTGGAGGGGCATTATCAGCTAAACTCAGATAACAAACCTCATATATTACTCTGTTTACATGGCACTTTTAATTGTGGTGAGCTAGTGCTTGCTATGGGTGATGCAGCTTTCATGGACGCTTCAGAAAGCGGCGTTGTCCTAAATGGCAAAGCTCTACTTG
>JALNXT010000029.1 GCA_023230245.1 Candidatus Cloacimonadota bacterium | reverse complement strand
CAACGCATGGCAAGCAGAATCCTGGGCATGGGCGACGTGCTAACCCTTATCGAGAAAGCCGAAGCATCCATGGACACAGAGGAAGAAGAAAAGCTTGCCCGCAAGATGATGAAGAACCAGTTTACGCTTAACGACTTCCTGAAACAACTGCAAAGCATCAAGAAAATGGGCTCCATAGAATCTATTCTTCGCATGATACCCGGCTTGGGAAACAAGCTTCCTGCGGACATGAATATAGACGAGAACGCCATGAAACACGTGGAAGCCATCATCCAATCTATGACAGATAAAGAACGCGAGAAACCCGATATCTTAAACGGCAGCAGACGCCTACGTATTTCCAAAGGCTGCGGACGCCCTGTAATGGAAATCAACCGCCTGCTTCGTCAGTTTGAAGACATGAAAAAGATGATGAAGAAGATGAGCACACCCCAAGGCATGAAGGACATGGAAGCCATGATGAGGGGTCGTTAAACACAGCCAGTTTATTAGCACTATTTTACAAGCAGCTTCTTATGGAGCTGCTTTTTTGCATTCCCCTTGCTTATCCGAAATGGATCTGATCGGGATCTGATCGGGATATGATCCTGGTTTATCCTGTTCGGTTCTGCGTCAGTTCCTTTTCGAATCCCTTTTGGTCTGTAAGCGAGCTGCATCTTTCCGCTGGAGCACTTCCTGGGAAACGCACAGGAAGGGTGCGAGAGGTTAATAAGTGGAGGGAAAGGGAGCTAAGGGCTTGCCGTAAAGAAGTTATAGTAACTGCTATATTTGCTTGGCTAATACGAGAATACTATCCCACTAATCGGGAATATCCATTCTTCGGGTTTGCTGCCCACTTCTATAATGCCTGCTTGTTGGCTGATAGAGGGAAACTTATCCTGCCCCGAAAACACGGGAACACACTCCACTTTGCTCATTTCCGGCGGATAGCGGAAGGAGATATAAACCCCGCGGGTAAGCTCTGTGATAAACACACTTAGCTGATGCGAGTTTTTTGGGTAAACCGTTTGGGTGTTGATCGTGAAATGCGCCATCTTGCCCACGAGCTGCTTTAACTTGGGATGGCTGCATCGAATCTCCAGACAGTCCTTACTATGCTGTATTTCAGTTTTTAGCACCAGATTATCCAGCATAACAGAACTAACCACAAAGCTTTCCGAATCCAGCTTAAAAGCATCATCCATCAACCAGCGATATTCCACATCACTGCGTTTGATATACCTTTGCAACACCTCATCAGAAGCCGCACAGGCTACGATAAAGTAGTCGTTTTGCAGTATCTTATCGAAATACAGCGTAGTGTGAGCGGCGAAGTACCCTGAGTACAAGGACTCGGTAAAGGCAATTTCGTGATGGAAGTTATAACGGTAATGAATATCCCTATCCTTGTTATAGAAGAAGCTACGCAGTATCTCTCGATAGATAAGCTCACCTATTTCAACGCTTTGCAACCTTTGAGAGATGGCAGATTCGATGATATGGTTCAGCTTGGAATCATTGAAATCATCCGGCACAAAATCTCGCCTGGATAGGGGAGAGCTGTGCTGTAGCTTAGCACCGGAATAGTAATGGCGCTTTGCCCTTCTGCCAATCTGGCATAACAGCTCATAGGGATTGCCACCATAGTTTGCCACAAGATTTTCCGCGCGTAGCTGTGGCTCTGTATCGCCAAGCAGCGTTACCACATCCCCGATAGCGACACTTGGCACATCCGATAAATCTACGGTAATCATATCCATGGAGATACGCCCGATCACCTTGCATAGATGCTGCTGTGTCTCTTTAGGATTGCTCTTGCTGCCAGAGTTTATCAGCACTACACCGCAATTGGAAAGCAGGTAGTCATAACCATCCGCATAACCAATGGGGATAATCCCGTATTTCCCATCTTTGGGAGCAGTCCAAGCCCTGTTATAGCCGATTGTATCGCCCTTCTTCATCTGTTTCACTTGCGACAGGCTTGCTTTAAAGGTCATCACCGGTTGTAGCGGAAGGCTCTGCAGCGAAGTGTTAACCCCATAGGCAAGAATACCCAAGCGCACAAGGTTGCTGCTGGCACCCAAACCGTTTAGCACTGCGTTAGAATTGTCAATATGGATATATTTCGGTGCTTCCGGCAGCTCACGTATCAGCTTATTGAAGCTATCTTCCTGTTCATTGCAGAAGGGAGGGTCGCTTTCCGAGGAGGCAAAATGACTGAATACACCTTCTATCACCAGCTTAGGCAGCTTAGCAACCGCAGTATATAGAGCCATAAAATCACTCTCAAAAACCCCCGACCGATGCATACCGGTATCCACCTTCAGATGGATATTCACCAGCTTGTCTAGTTTCACCGCTGCTTTGCTGAGCGCAGAGGCAAAGGCTAAATCCGAAACACTGGGAGTAAGGCTATTGTTGATTATCGTAGGTATCTCGTTAGGTAAACTGGGGGACAGCACCAGAATAGGCGCATGGCAGCTCTGAATCCTTAGCAGCTTGCCTTCTTCGGGATTTGCCACTCCTAAATACACCGCGCCGGCTTCGATAGCCACTCTGCTTATTTCAGAGGCACCGTGTCCATAGGCATCAGCTTTCACAATCATCAGAAAGCTTTGCTGCGCCTGCATGCGTTTCTTTAGAAAGTTAAGATTATCCCTAAAGGCAGATAAATCTACCTCTACCCAGCTTCGTTCTTTTATGATGGTGTTAAGCATGGTTTAAAAATACTTCGCGGCAAGGTCTGCAAGTGCACTACGCTCGCCTTTGTCCAGGGTCATATGTCCCACCATAGCTTCGCCTTTCAGCTTTTCCACAGCCACGGACAGCCCGTTACTCTGCGAATCGAGGTAGGGTATATCAATCTGGTAAGGGTCTCCAGTCAGCACAATCTTGGTATTCTCACCGGCGCGGGTGATAATCGTCTTCATCTCGTGTGGGCTAAGATTCTGCGCTTCATCGATGATGATAAACTGATTCGGCAGGCTTCTGCCTCTGATGTAGGTTAAAGGCTCCAGCTCCAGAAAGCCATAGTCCATAAAGTCTGTGATACTCGCCTTTTTCTTGTTCTTTATGTTTTCTATGCTCTTATCGTCGTGCAGGGACAACAGAATATCCATATTATCATAAATGGGCTGCATCCAGGGATTGATTTTCTCAGCTTTGGAACCCGGCAGATAGCCCAAATCCTTGCCCAAAGGAGAGATAGGACGCGAGATTAGCAAGCGTGTGTATATACTATCTTCCACCACCTTCTGCAAGCCGGCAGCCATCGCTAAAAGAGTTTTCCCAGTACCCGCTTTTCCAGACAGGCTAACTAACTTAATATCGTCATCCAGCAGCAAATCCAGCGCCATCTCCTGCTCAAAGTTACGCGCTGTTATGCCAAACACTTCCTGTCCCGTATAGTGGGTAAGGGCATACAGCAAGTTATGCTCCGCATGATAGCGTAAGGTTTTGATTCTTTCTTTGTTGCTTTCGTCTATCACTCTCACCAGTTGATTCGGGAAGAAATCACCATAGATATTGCTGAGGTACTTCTTTTCTTCAATCTCGTCGAAGTGTGCCGATTCAATTTCCAGATCTTCCCAGCCGGTATAGAACTCGTCGAATTTAATCGTATCGCTTTCATAATTCTCGGCATTCAGCCCCACGCAATCTGCTTTGATGCGCACATTCACATCTTTGGAGACCAACGTTACCTGCGAATTGGGATATTTATCTTTGAAGTAGAGCGCGGTGCCAATAATCAGATTATCATTACGATCTAGAAAGAACAGCTTGCCAGCGGCATCGGTAACATCGCGGTTCACCGTTACTTGGATGATACCTCCTGCTTCGGTGCGCACCCCTTCCTGAAGACTGCCACTACTGCGCAATTTATCCAGATCTCTGCCAGTCTGCCGAGCATTGCGGCTTTTCTCGTCCACGCCTTTTTTAAACTGATCTATCTCTTCGATCACCACTATGGGGATCACCACGCGGTGTTCGGCAAAGGAGAATAACGCTTTTGGATTGTGAATCAGCACGTTTGTATCCAGCACAAATATCTTGTTTTCCATTTTCACTCCAGTTTTAGCAGTGGGGGAGGTAGCTTTGCTTTTTACGCTTGGCATCTATTTATCAAACCAAGGGAGGAGCTTTTCTTTGAAGCTGGGGAATTCATCAAACAGCCTGTGTTTCTCAGCAAGCTCGAAATCGGCATAGGTAAAAGCAGGCCACAAACTGCAACCGCAGAAAGCATAAGACTCCGCGTCTATCACCTCGGCGGCGAACCAGGTTTTGGGTGGAATTACTAATTGCGGCAATTCCCCCGCCAGGACATTACTACCGAGTACAGATTGCTGCCAGCCCTTATCAGAGCTTAGCAGGTACATCTTTAGTGAGCTACCAGAATAATGATGCCACATTTCCTCGCAAGAAACCCGATGCCACGCGCACAGCTCGGAAGAGGGGAGCAGATACAATATTGAAGAGCCGAGTGCCCGTTTGGGATGAGTTACTTTTCCCGTTGCATCCTTAATGTCTGCGACAAATGTACTCTGCCAATTCCTGCGATAATAACCGCCCTCTGGATGGGGCTGAAGGTTTAGCTTCTCGATGAATTCACGATAGTCTTTCATATCCAGTTACCTCATGTCCATACTAAAGTACAAGGATTTATTACCATGCAAGCGAAGTCAACCATTATTTTCGTGGATACAAAAATGGTGCTGGAGGGGGGACTCGAACCCCCATGAGCTCATCGCTCACTAGTCCCTGAAACTAGCGTGTATACCAATTTCACCACTTCAGCACATGTTGCAGTTTCCAATTCAGAAAAACCTGCATATTTGTCAAGCACGAAATACGCTTGCTCCATAATTTGATCCTCTGCGAATCCTGTATCCTGCCAAGCTCAGTAATACCGGGTGCAAAAACGCAAACAAAACACCTCTGGATTCCAGCCTGCACTGGAATGTCGAGAGAGGGAAACTGGAATGACGAGGAAGGAGTGATGAAAGTGGAAACTACATATAGCTGATAACTCAGGTTTGGGATTTTTAGATTTTCCTTGACTTTATAGCTATCTATTAAAGCTTGCAAACAGACTATAACTAATACAAAACAAAGGAGATTCATTAATGAAACGCAAAGTCATCATCATGGGTGCTGCCGGAAGAGATTTCCACAACTTTAACGTCTTTTTCCGCGACAACAAGGATTATGAAGTTGTAGCATTTACCGCTACTCAGATTCCTGGTATCGACGACAAGAAATATCCTGCTGCTTTGGCAGGAAAGCTTTACCCCAAAGGTATTGAAATTCATCCCGAAAGCGAACTTAAAGCTTTGATAGAGAATAATAATGTTGATTTAGTGGTTTTTGCCTACAGTGATCAACAGTACGAAGCGGTTATGAGCAAGGCTGCCTTGGTTAATGCCACAGGTGCCGATTTCATGCTGATGGGCGCAAAGAATACCACCATCAAAACCAAGAAACCCTTGGTAACTGTCTGCGCAGTACGTACCGGTTGTGGCAAGAGCCAAACCACCCGTACCGTAATTAAAGCTTTGAAAGCCAAAGGCTTGAAGGTTGTTTCCATTCGCCATCCTATGCCTTATGGCGATCTCGTGAAGCAGAAAGTTCAGCGCTTTGCAGAACTTGCCGACCTCAAAAAACATAAATGCACCATCGAAGAAATGGAAGAGTACGAACCCCATATCATGATGGGCAGCGTGATCTATGCCGGTGTGGATTATGAAGCCATCGTTCGCGAAGCAGAAAAAGAAGCTGACGTCATCGTTTGGGATGGCGGAAATAACGACATTCCTTTCTACACAAGCGACCACGAACTGAAGATAGTAGTGGTAGATCCTCACCGTCCTGGTGATGAAATCTCTTACTATCCTGGCGAAACCAATGTGCTGATGGCAGACGTGATCGTGATCAACAAGATTGATAGCGCAGATCTGGACGACATCAACGAAGTGCGTGCCAATGTGCGTGCCATTAACCCTACAGCCATCATCATCGAAGCAGCTTCACCGCTCTTTGTAGATCATCCCGAGATGATTCTGGGCAAGAACGTGCTGGTGGTGGAAGATGGACCAACCCTCACCCACGGTGAAATGACCTATGGTGCCGGTGTAATCGCTGCTGAAAAGTACGGTTGTGCCGATCTCGTTGATCCTCGCCCCTGGGCTGTTGGTGAGATGCTGGAAACTTTCGAAAAGTATCCTGAAATCGGTGTGTTGCTTCCCGCAATGGGCTATAGCGCACAGCAGATTAAGGATATGGAGAAGACCATTAACAACACAGAATGCGATTCTGTGGTGATTGCCACTCCTATCGACCTCCGCCGCATCATTAAGATCAATAAGCCTGCTTGCCAGGTTTCTTATGAACTTCAAGAGATTGGCGTACCTACCATTGCCGATGTACTGAAAGACTTCGGCAAGAAAAAGAAAAAATAAAGCCATATTTCTATAGTGGAAGGGTGGAAAAGTGAAAGAGTGTAACAAGCTGATCGTTTGTGCACATAGTTCACTCTTCCACTTTCCGCTTTTATAACCGAGGTTGAACATAATCTGGCAGCTTTTGCCAAGAGTTACACCCTTTCACCCTTACACTTTTCCACTTACCGATATAAATCAGAGGATATAACATGAAGAAAACAGCAGTACTTGCCCTGGGTGGCAATGCCATAATTAAAGCCGGCGAAAAAGGAACTATTGCTCAGCAGTTTGCCAACACGCGTGAATCGCTGGGCGGAATTGTGGAGCTTATCAAACGTGGTTACCTTTTAAGCATTACACACGGAAACGGACCTCAAGTGGGCAATTTGCTACGCCAACAAGAAGCCGGAGAGAAAGAAGGATTAGCCTCATTGCCTTTGGGTGTGCTGAACGCTGCCACAGAAGGCACGATGGGCTATATGATTGAGCAAAGCCTGCAGAATATGCTGCACACCAGTGGGATAGATAAACAGGTGATCACGATTGTGTCGCAGGTAGTGGTGGATAAGAACGATCCCAGTATGCTGAATCCTACTAAGTTTGTGGGCAGCACCTATTATACTGCCGCACAAGCAGAAGAGCTAAAAAGCACCCTTGGTTGGACTCTTAAAGAAGATAGCGGAAAGGGATATCGCCGGGTGGTTCCTTCCCCCATGCCTATCCAGATTATCCCTGCCCCAACCATCTGTGAATTGGTGGAGAGGGGAGAGGTGGTTATCGCCGTCGGTGGCGGTGGTATTCCCATTTACATTCAGGAAGATGGCAGCTACGAAGGCGTTGATGCAGTGATAGATAAAGACTTTGCCTCTGCCTTGCTGGCACTGAACATAAAAGCAGATCTCTTTGTTATCCTCACAGGCGTGGAGAAAGTGGCGATTAATTACGGTAAAGAAAACCAAGAGAATTTGGATGTGTTAAGCCTAGCCGATGCCAAACGCCATTATGCCGATAAGCAGTTCCCTGCCGGCAGCATGGGTCCCAAAATCCTTGCAGCGATAGACTTTCTGGAACGTGGTGGCACAGAAGTGCTAATCACCTCCATAGAGAAAATCGTGGATGCCTTCGAAGGCAAGACTGGCACCAGAATCATCAAATAGGTTAGCGGGTTAACAGGTTAGACTGCGGCTAAGCTGATAGTTACGATGATTTAGCTATAGAATTAAGATTTAGCAAATGATATAGACGCCTTGGACTTTGGTTCGGGGCGTTTCAATTACACGGTAGCGCAGGACGCGGTGAATTGTAACAACAGCCGCCTCGGCTGATCTCACATGAAACGTATGAGGTAACGAATGGGCTACACTTGCACTGCAAAATAATCCGCAAATTCCGTGCTGAGGAGCTGCAGCATCTGGGTATAATCATCGCTTCTGATGTATGCTATGGCAAATACTGGATTCTTACGGAAGTCCAGCTTCACATAATCCATCAGCTCAGCATATTGCTTTAGGTATTTTCTGAATCTCTCATGCTCGGGTGCGTGTGAATTAAGATCGATACCTTTGCCGTTATATGCAAGGATAAACGCATAGCTGTATGTTTGACGGCTTATCCAGATAGCCTCCCAATTTGGGGCTTGATTGTTGAAATATGCCGCAATGGGCTGATATCCGTAGCTATTGAAGGTGAGATCTGCCAGCCCGAATCCACCATAGCGCATAGGGTTAAACTCTATGGGGATAAACTCTGTGCCGCGTAGCTTGAATTCTGCATGAATGGGGAAATTCCTAAGCTTTAAGCTTGCACCAAACTCATTAAAAAAACGGATGAAGGTTTCCAGATAGTTGTCGAAAAGCTCTTTATTGCTGTAATACATCAGGTGTGCGTAATCTGGAATCTCCGATACGGGGTGATGATAGATATTGGTGATCACCGCTTTGCCCAGCTCATCGTAGAACATGTCGACGGCATATTCTTCACCTTCGATGAATTCCTCTATAATATACTCATCTTTAGTCAGGATAGATTCTGGGAAAAAGCGGGAGTTTTCTGTAACTTCCTTGCGTATTTCTGCCTTCAAAGCATCCAGATTGGTGGATGAATCTGCAAAGCGCACGCCGGTACCGAAAAAGCCTTTCAAGGGTTTGATTACTATTTTCCGCTCTAAAATATCTGCTTGAGATATCTCGTCCAACTTGCATTTGGCAAAGTAGAAATCTGGATACAGGCTGCGGAGGGCTTCTCTGCAGAGATATTTGTCCTTTAGTTTGTTTATGCCAGCCACGCAACTGGGATTGTCCATGTGCTGCATCACAGTGCTAAGCGATGTTTCGGAAGGGACATATACCTTGTCGGTTTCACTGAAGCGGAGATCGCTCTGAGCAAGTTCTTCACAACTCAATACCCTCATTCCAGCTTCGTGTGAATCTACGTATTTGCCGTTATAGGTGGTTCCGGTGATGATATAATTCATTATTGTATCCTTCTATATACCAGTTAATTAATATTCCTGCTATGATGCAAGCGAAGAAAATGGAGCGGGCAACGGGACTCGAACCCGCGACCCCCAGCTTGGGAAGCTAATGCTCTACCAACTGAGCTATGCCCGCTCACATGAGGTCAAAAACATGAGACAAGGGAAAAATGTCAAGAGGAGTATAGTATTCTTTACAGTTTCTTTACAAACTGCTCATCTGCTAGGATTTGATTAAACTTCTCGGCAGCTCCATCGATAGCTTTTTTGGGACTTTCGGTGCCACGCATTGCTTTTTCCAGGAAGCCTTTAAGCTCTGGACGTGCTTTGAACCAGGCAGGAATTTGGGGTTCATAAACTGCGTTCTCAAGCTGGTCGTAGATACCTTGAAATTGGGGAGAGTCTCTTAAGAAATCTTTTAGCTCAGGTGAATCCATAGCACTGCGGCGAACTGGCATATAGCAGGTTTTTGCGCTCCACTTGGCAGTTTGCTGCGTATCGGTAAACCACTTGATAAATTCCCAGGCAGCTTGTTCGCGCTTTCGATCTCCGCTTTTGAAGATCACGATATTAGCTCCGCTTACCGCATTTTGGCTGGTTTTATGAATCGGCAGGGGTGCATAGCCGATATTGAAGTTAATAGGCTGTTGGCGCATGTGGGTGATAGAAACGCTAGAGCCTTCATACATGGCAACGATTCCGGCGAGGAAGTCGTTTTGTCCTTCGTATTCGCGCACCAGATACACGGTTTTATCTTTTAACAAAAGATCGGTAAGGTAGGTTAATGCTTCCACACCTGAC
>JALNXT010000228.1 GCA_023230245.1 Candidatus Cloacimonadota bacterium | reverse complement strand
GCACTGTTTAGCACGGGTTTGTAGTTGGCATCGAGGATAGTTCCGCCTGCCTGGTGAAGCAGGTTAATAAACTGCCATTCGTTTACATTGAAGTTGGTGCCGTAGACATCGTTTTTGCCGTCATTATTGGTGTCTTTAGTGAGTTTCTTGCAGTATTCCTGGAATTCTTCCCAAGTAGCGGGAAAGTGATTGGGATCAAGTCCTGCGCGGTAAAAATCGTCTTTGTTATAAAAATAGGCACGCACGCTTTTATTGAAGGGAAAGGAATAAATCGTACCGTTGAAAGTGTTTGAATTTAGGAAAACAGGATAGACATCATTCAGACTGGTAGGATCAAAGTTCTTGTCTTCCTTCATCAGTTCGTCAAAGCTGCAAAGCACTCCGGCTTCGATATATTTGGATGTCCAGGATTCAAATACCTGTGCAATATCGGGTTGTTGCTTTGCCTGGATAGATGCCATCAGCTTTTGGGATAGGGCAGCGTAGCTACTAATAGGATTGGCAACCACTTCCACATTGTCGTGTGTTTTGTTGAACTCACGGATCATCTCGTTCAAGGTGTCGCCCAAAGGACCGCTTAAGCCATGCCAAAATGTAACCTTAACTTTATCTGATTTCAGGGCGGTTTTACAACCACCGAGTAAAGCGAGTACTATTATAATCAGGATGATTAGCTTGCGCATCGTAGCTCCTATTTCGTTAAAATCAATTGCCGACCCCAAAGCCGACTATCTTCAAATGCCCAAGAAAAGAAGATACGAGAAGAAGTCAATCTATTTCTTGAATGAATTGCCCTAGCATTGCCCACCCATTGCCAATAATAAGGGCAATGATAGGGCATTGATAGGACAGTGCAAGCAACCTGTTAGTGAAGAATACCAGCCTCAGCTATTTACTCTGGCTTCGGCTTTTCGGGATAGAAAAACAGTGCTTTATCTGAATTGTGCCAGCTATAATGCACCTGCCCAATATAGATAGTGTGATCTCCGCTGCGAACTTGGCTAACAACTTCACATTCAAAATTAACCAGCGCATCGGTTAAAATGGGCAGTTTATGCAGTTTGCCGGCGATGAATTTCACATCGCCAGCCGTAAATTTATCAATATCACGTCCGGAAGTAGAACCACAAAGGGTAAGTAGAGCTTTCATCTCTGGAGAAGGGAATACCAGATTAAAGAAACGGTTTGCCTCCAGACAGTCGTGAGAATAGCGGCTCAAGCCTATCGAGATGGCAAACATGGGCGGTTGGATAGACGTGCGCATAAACCATTCGATAGTGATTAAGTTGAATTGGTCATCCGGTTTTTGGGTTACTGCTAATGCCACTTTGGCTGGAAGGTGTACACCGGCATAAGCAGTGGGTAAATCACAAATTTGCATCATAATAAAGCTGCTCCTTGGATGGTAATACTAACAAGATATAGCATTATTGATAATGAACAAATAAAAAGCATTTGCTTGTTTTAGATGGATGCATATCTTTTAAGTAGGATATAAAAAACACAAGGTGGTACGAGATGTTTAACCAAGAGACTTTAGATAAATACTCCCCGCTGGATAACAAAGTTTACCAGCTGATGGATGATGACGGCATTCCGCTAAGTAAGAGCTGGAAGCCGAGTATAAGCAAGGAACAGATAATGCAGGCGTATAAGGATTTGCTCTTTGAACGTACTGCAGATTTTATGGCGATCAGCTATCAAAGGCAAGGCAGGATGTTTACCTATCCGCCAAACCTGGGACAGGAAGCCATTCATATCGCAGCAGGCATGGTGATGCAAGAAAACGACTGGCTGGTTCCCGCCTTTAGGGAATTGGGTGCCTGGCTGGCGAAAGGCGTAAGTCTGCGCGAAATCTTCCTCTATTTTAAGGGTAATGAAGATGGCTCCCGCTTCGAGAAAGCTAACCGGGTGTTGCCTGTCGCAGTGCCTATTGCATCCCAATTGGTTCATGCTGTGGGACTTGGCTATGCCATGAACTACCAGCAAGAGAAAGCAGCGGTCTTTGCCTTTGTGGGTGATGGCGGAACATCCGAAGGTGATTTCCATGAAGCTTTGAACTTTGCAGCGGTATGGAATGCACCGGTCGTATTTATTATTCAGAACAACCAGTTTGCCATATCTGTGCCCTTAAAGATGCAGACCAAATCTATTAACCTTGCCATCAAGGGAATTGCCTACGCAGTGCCATCTATAGTTGTGGATGGGAACGACCTTTTTGCCATGCAAGAAGTATTAGCCTTTGCCAGAAAGCATGCTATCGAAGGCAAGGGTCCCATGCTAATTGAAGCCCGTACCTTTAGAATGGGCGCTCATACCACTTCCGACGACCCTACAAAATACCGCACCAAAGATGAAGAAGAAGAGTGGGCATTGAAAGACCCGCTAAAGCGTATCAAAGGCTACATAACTGCTAAAAAGCTGATGGATTTTAGCGGTGAAGAAGCCATGGTGAAAGAATTTAAAAAGAAGATAGATCTGGAATTTGAGGCGGCTGAAAAGCATCCGGAATATCCTTTGGACGATGTGTTTGCCTATATGTATCAAGACATGCCCTCGGAACTGAAAAGGCAGAAAAATGCCTACGAAAACTACTTGCAAAACAAAGGGGGTGACCAATGAAAGTGATGAATATGGTTCAGGCAATAAATAACGCCATGGATACCATGCTTGCGGAAGATAAATCAATCGTCGTTTACGGCGAAGATGTAGGCGTGGAAGGCGGTGTATTCCGCGTTACTGAAGGCTTGCAAGGAAAGCATGGGGCAGAGCGTGTATTCGATTCTCCCTTGGCAGAATCTGCCATTGCTGGCACCGCTTTAGGAATGGCGATTGCAGGCTTAAAACCGATAATAGAGATGCAGTTCGACGGTTTTTCCTACCCTGCCTTTAACCAAATACTATCGCACATCGCCCGCTTTAGAAACCGCACCAGAGGAAAGTTCACCGTTCCCGCAGTTATCCGCATCCCTTATGGGGGGGGGATTAACGCGTTGGAACACCATTCCGAAAGCCCGGAAGCATATTTTGGACATACCCCCGGCTTAAAGGTGGTTATTCCCTCTACGCCTTATGATGCCAAGGGATTGTTAATCGCTGCCATAGAAGATCCTGATCCGGTGATCTTCATGGAACCCAAACGCATCTATCGAGCCATTAAGCAAGAAGTTCCGGAAGAGAAATACAGCATCCCGATTGGTAAAGCAAGGGTGGTGAATAGCGGCGAGCAGCTTACCATTATTGCCTATGGAGCGATGATTCGTGAAGCCCAGAAAGCCATCGTGATGGCAAAGCAGAAAGGTTGGTCGGTGGAGCTAATCGACTTACGCAGTATTTGGCCAATCGATAGAGATACCATCCGTGAATCGGTGCGTAAGACAGGAAGAGTATTAATCGTAACCGAAGCTTCACAAAGCTATGGCCCTGCGGCAGAGCTAATCTCCATCGTGAATGAAGAGGCGTTCTTATCGCTGGAAGCACCTCCCACAAGGTTAACCGGCTTTGATACTGTTATCCCGTTACCATTGGGAGAAAAGTATTATATCATCAGCCCTGAGCGTATCTTTTACGAGATCGAAAAGCTGATTAGGTATTAGGAGGAAGCATGCGTTACATATTTAAATTTCCCGATATTGGCGAAGGACTGGAAGAAGGCAAAATCATCGAGTGGTACGTGGAAAAAGGACAAAGCATCGAATCCGGTGATGCCCTGGTAAAAATGGAAACCGATAAAGTAGTAACCGACATACCTAGTCCCAAGAGCGGAGTAATAGTACAGCGTTTTGGCGCTGTGGGCGAAACAGTGAAGGTAGGCAATGCTTTGGTGGAAATTGAATTACCGGGTAGCGCCAACACCGCGGAAGCTGAAACAAAGCAGCCAAGCCCCGCTGCTACTGCACCAATCG
>JALNXT010000346.1 GCA_023230245.1 Candidatus Cloacimonadota bacterium | reverse complement strand
TTATCGTCACCCGAAAGAATGGCACCTTGAATGGAAGCACCAATAGCCACCACTTCATCAGGATTGAGGCTGCGATTGGGCTTTTTACCAAAGAACTTCTCCACTGCATCCTGCACCGCGGGAATTCGTGTGCTTCCGCCCACTAACAACACTTCCTGGATATCGGAGTTTTCCAGCTTAGCATCCTGCATGGCTTTACGGCAGGGGATAAGGCTGCGTTGCACAAGATCAGCAGTTAAACGGTTGAACTCTGCCAAGGTCAAATCCAAGCTAAGATGCTTAGGACCCGTGGCGTCGGCAGTAATGAAGGGTAAGTTGATGTTCGTAGTCTGAGTTCCAGATAGCTCTATCTTGGCTTTTTCCGCAGCTTCACGCAGACGTTGCATCGCCATCGGGTCTTTGGATAAATCCATACCTTCCTGTTTCTTAAACTGCTCCAGAATCCAGTCTATCACCTTTTTATCGATATCATCACCGCCAAGGTGAGTGTCGCCATTCGTGGCAAGTACTTCCACCACACCCTGGGAAATATCCAGAATAGAGATGTCGAAAGTTCCGCCACCCAGGTCATACACCGCCACTTTCTGTTCTTTCTTGTTTTCCATGCCATAGGCAAGCGCAGCGGCTGTAGGCTCGTTGATGATGCGTTTTACTTCCAAACCGGCGATGCGTCCTGCATCTTTGGTGGCTTGTCTTTGGTCGTCATTAAAATAAGCTGGAACGGTGATAACAGCTTCCGTAACGGTTTGCCCCAAATAGGCTTCCGCTGTTTCTTTCATCTTAGTAAGGATCATGGCGGATATTTCTTGCGGGCTAAAATCTTTGTTTTCGCCATCAATGTGAACCGTTGCCTGATTCTTGATACCAGAAAGCACCTTGAAAGGCACTTGGGTCATTTCTTCGCCCACTTCGCCGAAAGAGCGTCCCATAAAACGTTTAATCGAGAACACCGTATTCTGTGGATTGGTAACCGCTTGGCGTTTGGCAAGCTGACCCACCAGACGCTGTCCATCTTTGCTAAAAGCTACTACTGAGGGAGTGGTTCTGGTGCCCTCAGCGTTTGTGATAACTACCGGCTTTCCGCCTTCAACGACGGATACGCAAGAGTTAGTAGTTCCGAGATCAATTCCTATAATCTTTCCCATTATTCCTCCAGGGATTTTATATTTTTGTGGTTTCCGCTGGACACCGCAACTCGTGCGGGGCGCAGCAATTTATCATTCATGGTATAGCCGTTTTGGATAATCGCGGCAACCGTATTTTCTTCATAGTCGCTGGGGATATGAGCCAGGGCATCATGATACGCCGGGTCAAACTCTTCTCCCAAAGCTTCAATCTTCTTTACACCTTCTTTTTCCAAAGCTTGGCGCAGTTGTTTTTCAATTAAAACCACCCCTTTGCCAAAGGAGTTTAGCAATTCCTGTTCACTCGCTTGCAGCAGAGCACGTTCGAAGTTATCGGCAACATCGCATATTTCCATGGCGAATTTCTGCGTAGCCATGCGTATCCAATCTGCCTTTTCTTGATTGCTGCGTTTGCGGAAGTTCTCAAACTCTGCCATATTGCGCATATATTTATCTTTCCAATCCAATACTTCTTGCTGCAATTCCGCCGTTTTATCGATCGTCTCTGTTTTTATTGCAGTAGTTTCTACTTCTACTTTGTTTTCGTGATGTTGCTTTTTGCTCACGCTATTGTCTCCTGCTGAGGCACAATCATGCCTCGTTTTGTTGTATTAGTAATGGTGAAAGTTACATCTCGGATCAAGGGAATCAGCTTGCGATAGTCCGTTCTGATGGGAGCTAATACGCCCAGATATCCGGGAATGCCAAACACTTCATATTTCCCATAGATAAGCGCAAAATCCACCCACTCCGGATAGGAAAAATCTTCGCCCATAATCACGTTTACTTTCGCATCCACATCATGGTTACGCATCGTATTTAGCAGATAATCCTGCCTCTGGATAAGGTTCATAAACTTCAGGATATTCTCCTTGGAATCAAACTCTGGCTGCTCCAAAAACTTGATGCTGCCATCGTAATGAATAAAGAAATCGCTTATCTCAATAAAGGCTTTGTGCAGCTCCAGTAAGAACTGACCCAAGAGACTATTCTCCATGTTTTCTTTCATTTCCACCAAAACACGATTGGCAATATCATATACTTGCAAACCCACCAGTTCGTCGTTCAGATAGCGAACCAGCTTGCGTAACTGCTGCTCGGTTAGCTCATTATCACACTTCAGGATAACTGTTTTATCCAGCCCGGAATCCAAGCTCATCACAAAGATAAACTTGCCTTCGCCGATGGAAAACACATCCAACTTTGCCAGGTGTCCGCTGGAAACTTCCGGCTCTGCCACAAAAGAAAGCTGATCGGTCTCTTTGGCAAGCATCTGCATGATATAATGCAAAGCCCGCGGGGTATCTTTGTAATGATGAATCAGCAAATCTCTCAAAATCTCCATGCGCGGATAACTCACCTGCGCATGCTCTGCTTCGATATGCTTTAAATAAGCGCGATATCCACTAATCGTGGGGATTCTGCCGGCAGAGGTATGAGGCTGCGAAATAAGGTTCTGCTGCTCCAGCTTCAGCAAATCCAAACGCAAAGTAGCCGAGGATACATCCTTTAGATACTTCTCGTTTAAGATGCGCGAGGACACCGGTTCGCAATTGCAGATATACTCATCCACCAGCGCACACAGGGTTTCGTTTATTCTTAGCTCATTCTTCTTCATTTCTTACCACCTGGGTTTTCTTAGCAGTCGATCACTTCATCTGCTAATAGAGACAATCTAATCAACTCGGTAAAATTGTCAATCTAAATGTGAGAGTGCTAAGAAATAAATTAGGGTTGCTGCGGAAGTATTGATGTGTTGGCGTGCTGGCGTGCTGGCGTGCTGGGGTGTTGGGATGGGGTGTTGCTTTGTCTGGATAATTTATATCGCAAATAGCCCCAATGAGACTATATGCGGTCAATACCTTTTTCAAAGCGAATTCGACG
>JALNXT010000344.1 GCA_023230245.1 Candidatus Cloacimonadota bacterium | reverse complement strand
CGGTCACCGTTCCGCCATATATCACTCTATAAGCTTTTGGTATCAAGCTGAAGCATATGGGCGGTATGGCAACCGCCTGTACTTATATCACTCTATAAGCTTTTGGTGTCAAGCTGAAACATATGGGCGGTATGGCAACCGCCTGTACTTATATCACTCTATAAGGTTTTGGTGTCAAGCTGAAACCAAGGGTTAGTACCATCGGGACTCGTCATGGTATTTGACTGTTTTTCCTATCTAAAATATCGTCCCGTGACTAATTATGGTGTTTGTATTAGCACACGCCTCGTGTGCTCACAGCCGTGGCAGCTGTGCTTACCTTGCTTATCCGAAACTGTATCAAAGCCTACTTGAAGGGTTGCCGAATTCCGATTCGGCAAGCGGTGAATCGGAGTTCACCGCCCCATTTTTATCGTTTAGCAGCATTAGAATGCTGCTCTACAATGTAGCGCAGTACGCCGTTCCTGCGAAAGAGTAACTGTAAATGTAGCGTAGGATTCCAATCCTACGAAAGAGTAACCTTATAAATAGATATAGTTTAGCAGCATTAGAATGCTGCTCTACAATGTAGCGCAGTACGCCGTTCCTGCGAAAGAGTTCCTATCTGAAATGTCGTCCCGTGACTAATTATGGTGTTTGTATTTGCACACGCCTCGTGTGCTCACAGCCGAGGCGGCTGTACTTACCTTGCTTATCCGAAACCGTGCCAAACCGCTACTGAAGCGGTGTTGATCGGGATGTAACCCGAAGAAATCCCGATCAGATCCCGATGAACTCCACTTCGACTGAGCAAGGAAGATATGCGTAGCCCGGATAAAGTAAGGGCACCGTATCCGAAAAATAAATAGCGATTCTGTCCCAAAACCTGATATTTGTCCCCCTTACACTATAGAGGGATAAAATATCCCAAAAGAAAAGGAGATACCGATGAAAGTACAGTTTAAAAACCTGATTGGCGGTTACACAGGGAAGGCGGATGATAGCGTTATCTATTACCATCCTGGGATTAATCGCTACATAATCCGCAAAAAAGGCAAGCACAAAACCCATGCGGGAAATACCCAGTTCAAAGCCATATGCGATAACTTGAAGCAGTTGCAGCTATCGGATGCCTATGTACAAGATTTCAAGGATTATCTGAGGCTTTACAATCACTTGCCCTGTAACCGGGATAACCCACTGCCAGCATGGAATAACCTGTGGCTCAAGATGATGTGGAGCATGCAGCGAATATTGGGAGTTGAGTTGCTGAGCCTTACTAATAGCCAAATAACGGAGCAAAACCTGCCTTGTATTTCAGTAAAAGCAGCGGTGCAGGCGGGTTTGTTGCCCAAGGTGAAGGGGTGGGAGGAGATGGATGCGCAGATGTGAGGGAAACCGAGAGGATGCCTGTAGTTCCGGTTGGAATGCCAGCGTCCTTGCTGGCAAGGTGAGCCGACGTCCACGTCGGTTCACGCTGCTCGTCGGTGATATGGCTGCAAGTGAGGACACCGGAACTCCTCTAAAAGGTATATTGCTAGTTAAACCTATTTAAAGCTGTGACGTTACAGCTTTGCTATTACAGCTTTGCCGTTACCGCTTGCTCCACTTCCTCGGCAATAGCACAGCATTGCTGCATAAGGTCTTTAGCTTCGGCAAGCACGGTAGTTTTAAACCCTGCATCGGTGATCCCGGCAATGTTTATCAGGATGTTATAATTGGCGGATTTGGCGGCGCAGAGGGCGGTTAATGCTCCCACTCCTGCATCCGAAAGGGCGTTGCTATTGCCTATTTTGGCGATGCGGGCAGAGAGATGCAGAGCTTCAAGAGATAGCTTCAAGGTGGCAAGGGGAGAAAGAATGGCTTCTTGCGTGCTTTGCTCCAGCATGGCATCGCGATGGGCAATCTCTTCCTCGGTCTTTTTAGGTAGGCGCATGGCGTCCATCATGGCATAAAAGGCATTCGTGTCCCTATCTATGCAGTGCAAAGCTTGAAGTTTAATATCCTGACCGATGGGAGCGATGGCAAAAGCCTCTTCCTGAACGGATTCGTAACCCTTTTTACCGATAGTAAGATTCGCCACCATAGATGATAGCGCACCGCTCATGGCAGTGCAGAGGGCAGCCACACTTCCCCCGCCGGGAGCAGGAGCATCGGTGGAAAGCAGATCACAAAAGGCATCCAGCTTCATGTTTACCAGGCTATCCTGCTTGGCAATGGCATATTCGATAACCTTTTTATCCAGATCAAAATCGCCCAGTTCACTTAGTCCCATGCTCTGGATGGCGGTTTCCATAATCATCTTTTCGGGTATGCCAGTACTTTCGCCCATCTTGGCAAGGTAATATTTACCCGCTTCCACCAGTGCAGATTTGGGAATAAGACCCACCAGCTCGCTGCCGGTAACCTGAATACCCATTTCGCCGGCAAGCTCGCGCACTTTATCCAGCACGGCATAGGGCGGAGTGACCTTGTAATTGGTGAGGTTGATGCTAATCTGAGCGCGGTCGTAAGCATCGATGAACCAGCCAACTGCCTTGCAATGGGTGAAAAGACCGGGGGTATTTATCTTGTTGCCGTGTTCATCCTTCATTAGTTTGCCGGATGCATCACGGGCAGGTTTGCCGCTTTCACGGATGGAAAGGGCGATGTCGTGGGCTTTCTTTTTATCGCGGGTGTTGAGGTTGATGTTGTAGGCAATCAGGAATTCACGGGCACTTATGGCAGTAGCGCCGCTCTTGGCATTAAAAAAGTGGGGGCCGAAATCCGGTGCCCAGGCAGGATCTTTGGCTTTGGTGGCAAGGGCTTCATATTCTCCGCTGCGCACGGTGGCAAGGTTGCGCCAGGCTTCTTTGCTGGCAGCATTTTCGTAGAGATAAACAGGAATGCCAAGCTCATCACCCACCCGCTTTCCCAGCTTGCGGGCATATTCGCTGCACTCTTCCATAGTCATGCCAGAGATGGGAATAAAGGGGCATACGTCTGTGGCACCCATACGCGGATGCGCTCCATGATGCTTGCTCATATCGATC
>JALNXT010000345.1 GCA_023230245.1 Candidatus Cloacimonadota bacterium | reverse complement strand
CCAGATAGCATAATTTACTGCCAATTTACTAATAATGATTGCGGACTTAGGGCTTTGAGCAGCTCCTATTCTCCCACCATAGAATCTTGCAGCTTCAGTAGCAGCAATTTCGGAATAGTATTGTGCTCCGCTTCACCGCTCATCTCCAATTGTACTTTCTCCGATTGTGGCAAAGGAATACTATCTGAACTGGAAGTGAAGGCAACTACAATGACAAATGGTATCTTCAATTGCAATTTCCAGAATTGTGGAGCAGCCATTGAATCCAGGAATGCTAATCATCGGGTTCAAGCATGCTTGTTTAACGAAAATCAGTGTGGGATATTAAGCCATGCTGGTTCAAACCTTAACCTTAGCGAAAACGCAAACAATATACTACGTAATCATCAGAATAATATTGAGTTTAGCGATACCCATTCTTATGAAGCCTCCATTCAGTTGCTTCATGGGCGTAATGATTTCTACCACCTATATGATGATGAAAACGATACCTATGCGAACGACTTCTATTTTGACTTTCTTTATTGGTGGTATATCCACAATGCCTCTGATCCCCCCGCACCACTACATCGGTTTTCACCCATTTATGCCAGTTATAATTGGTTTGAAGGTGATGAAGTGCGTTATAACGCTCCCCACAGCAACAACAATTATGTGGTAGTTAATTATTTCGATCCAGCCCCGAATATGGATTCATTTGTACCGGAGAATAATAGAATTAGCCTGGCAATGGAATATGAATCTTCAGGGAACTACCTACAAGCATTAACGCTCTACATGGCAATCATGGACGATCAACTTGAAGAGGAAGCAGACTATTTGCCGTATGCGGTTGATGGAGTATATCGCTTAGCAGATAAAGTGGACACACAGGCTGTTAATACGTCAGCCTATCTCTCTGCTAAGTTAGCGCAGTATTCCGAGGTGAGTTCCACAACCACATCTCTGATAAGAAATTATTTAGTTAAAGAGAACATTTACAATAAAGACTATCAGAATGCAATCGACAATATCCAGCTTGCGATAAGCAATCCTGCTTCTGAAGCCGATTCTTTGTTGGCAGTTATGGATTTGGAGATAGTGCTGCATCTTGCAGCTATGGAGAGTTCCAAGCGACCCGCAGTAACCAATTATCAGCAATATGTGTACCCCAATCTGCAAGTATTCAACACCAAACATGAAGAGCATTGGGAGCAGCTTTACGCATTATTGGATAAGAAACCTGCAACAGAAGAAATCCCTATCCCTTCTGTTCCATTAATTGCCACAAACTATCCCAATCCTTTCAATCCCAGTACCACCATCGCCTTCAGCATTCCCACCACCTACAATACCAAGCTGAGTGTGTATAATATAAAAGGGCAGAAGGTGAAGGAGCTGATAAACAATGAGCTTGCCTCTGGCTATCATAAAATAATCTGGGATGGCAGAGACAAGAACAACAGAGGCGTAAGCTCTGGGATATACTTCTTCCGTCTGCAATCCGGTGGTAAGGTGTCCGTTCGCAAAGCCATGCTGATGAAATAGGATATGTAAACTAAAGGCTTGATAAACAAGAGTAAAAGAGCCAAAGAGTTAAAAGAGAGAACTCACCTTAGAGTGGGACGCCTGTACTGAAACATCAGGTGTCCCGCTTTTTATCGCAGGCAAGATGCCTGCTACTCCAGTATAGGCAAGATGCCTATAACTCCTGATGTGAGGGTTGTTATTCCGTAAGTAATGCATTTAACTGGGGTAGTTTGTCTGGAGTCGTTTGTCTGGATTAGCTTGTCTGGAGTCGTTTGTCTGGGGTAGTTTGTCTGGATTAGTTTGTCTGAAGTCGTTGCCACAGCTCTTAGCTTCAAAAATATTTGTTTATGATACTGTGGCAAGGACTTCAGCAGACAGTAGCAGGTAAATGCTGATTCAGCTTTTGACTTATATAATCGGCGACGATATCCTCCCAACAAACCCTGCTATTTAACAATTCGCCGATTTATGAGTTAAAATGTGAAACCTGCTGCGGTATGTTGTAATTTTTTTAACTCACAATTCCGCTGTTTGATAGTTCATTTGGTTTATCTCTTAACTCTTCGCAGCGTAATTGTAAGTCAAAAATCCCTTGCTTCAACAGCCCTATCATTGCCCACCCATTGTCCATGTGGAAGGCAATAGGTGGGCAATGATAGGGCAATACCTTCAAGCTCCCCGCTGATATGATCAGATTTGCTGGCAAACACCGCTAAATATAAAGCTAAGTAACGAACTGTCTCCAAGCTCTGACATTACAGCTTGGCAAGAAATAGATTGACTTGAACTCGCATCTCCTTTTCTTGGGCATTTGAAGATAGTCGGCTTTGGGTCGGCGATTGATTTTAACGAAATAGGAGCTACGATGCGCAAGCTAATTATCCTGATTATAGTCGTCCTCGCTTTACTTGGTGGCTGTAAAACCACCCTGAAATCAGATAAAGTTAAGGTTTCTTTTTGGCATGGGCTAAGCGGTCCTTTGGGCGATACTTTGAACGAGATGATACGAGATTTCAATCGGACGCATGATAAAGTGGAAGTGGTTGCCAATCCTATTAGTAGTTACGCTGCCCTATCCCAAAAGCTGATGGCTTCTATCCAAGCAAAACAGCAGCCCGATATTGCGCAAGTTTTCGAATCCTGGACGTCAAAATACATAGAAGCCGGAGTGCTTTGCAGCTTTGACGAACTAATGCAGGAAGATAAAGGCTTTAACCCCAATAGCCTGAATGATATCTATCCTGTCTTTCTGCAATCAAATACTTTCGACGGCACCATCTATTCCTATCCCTTTAATAAAAGCGTGCGTGCCTATTTTTACAATAAAGACGATTTTTACCGTGCAGGGCTTGATCCCAACCACTTTCCTGCTAACTGGGAAGAATTCAGGAATTACTGTAAACTACTTACTAAGGACACGAATAATGATGGTAAAAACGATGTGTTCGGTACCAATTTTAATGTAAACGAATGGCAGTTTATTAACCTTCTTCACCAAGCAG
>JALNXT010000342.1 GCA_023230245.1 Candidatus Cloacimonadota bacterium | reverse complement strand
ACGTGTTAACCGCCGACGAGATAGGCCGGATTATAGAGGCGGCACATAGTCCCAAGTATAAGGCATACTTCGGTTTATTGTATGAAACCGGGGCCCGGAGTATTGAGTTAGCGAATCTTCGATGGCAGGACCTGACCTTTAATAAATGGGGTGTCTCGTGTAACCTCAGAGATGCTAAGGCAGGGGTGACCCCTAAAATAAGAACGGTCCCGTGTGTTATCTATGCGAAGTTTTTGAGTGACTGGAGAAGTCAGTATCCCGGGGAGGCAACCGGGGAGCGCTTTGTATTTGTGACTCCGTCGGGGAACCCAATCCAGTATAAATCCGTTGATAAAGCACTAAAGATATTTGCCAAAGAGGCAGGGGTAACCCGTCATGTATCTTTACACCGGTTCAGACATTCTCGGATCACACATTGCCTTAGGCAGGGTATGAGCGAGACCCTTGTTAAGAAAGCGTTCTGGGGCAACCAAAGCACAAGCATGATAGCGACCTATGGACATTTGACCGCTGGAGATATTGAAGATGAGTACCTCAGAATGGCAGGCGTTGAGGTTGAACATAAAGAAGTCAACGAATCCCCTAAACCCGTTCAATGCCCTCAATGCTTTAGCGTTTCGCCCCCTGGAACCTCTTTCTGTCCTAAATGCGGGAAACCGTTATCTGAATCAGCAATAGCAAAGAAAGATGATGCTATGCAGTTATTAGAGCGCCTCACTCAGAACATGACAGACGCGGAAAAGCTGACACTGTTTAGTAAACTGTCTGAATAATCCCCTTTTTTCATTCTCCTTTTTTCCCGCTTTTTTACTACTCTCTCAGAGATATCTATCTCATTAAACGTTTAGGTATATGTACTTATTAGGCTAATTATATACTTATATTCGTGATATATGCTGAAAAACGATAAAAAAACGGTCCGGTGTTCCCGATATGTTAAAATACGGTGATGACACAGAGTAATTATACAAGTATCCTGACATATCAGGGTTCTTGTGTATAGGTCGTTGAACAAATTGAAACATGGTAAAAACATGGCTAATGACACACAAATCCAATTCCGGATCACCGCAGAGCTGAAGAACCTTGCAAAAAACAAGGGGATTAATTTAAGCGAGGTCTCCAGAAATGCAATCCGTGCCGCTGTGCACGAGGAAAAGACAAATGAAAATGAATGATAACCCCGCAGTCTTATCTCCAAGTAAAACCTTTGGCGGGGTCAGAGAAACTAAGTCCTCATCTATTACGTTAGAACCAACCGGTATTAAACATGTCCCTTATCAAATCGATCGGGATGTGTTTGATCATTTGCCAAAGATGTATCAAAAGATGGCCGCGGTTTTTGCTGCCTCGGGGAAGGTCGTCATCATAGATAACATGAGCGGAGGCTCTTTTAATGAATGATATCACTCATACGGGCCGGTACCAGAGACTTATAAATCAGTTACCTAAGGATAACCTTCTCAGGCTATGCTTCACCTATACAAAGGAACGGTCTGCCGCGTGTGATAGCTTTGCCTTCGCTGCCGCCTTAGGGTTCGTTTCCTCTATCGTCTCTCCGTTCGTACGTATCCAGACCAAGAACAACCGGGACGAACAGACTAATTTGTTTATATGCATATTGGGAGATAGCACGGTATCGGGCAAGAGCGACGCGATACGCCCACTTTTAAAGTCGGGACTCCTCCGGGAGGCAAGTTCGATAATTGAGAACTTTGTTTTGGTGCTGGGTAACACGCAAGACACGATCCAGGGTATTATTGAAACTCTAATTGATCGCATGCGTTCACAGGAGCCGGCGCAAGTTACTTGTGGGGAAGTGGAAATATCCTTACCTCAACTATTCCAAAATAAGACAATCTCACTTGTTACAATATCAACAGAGGCGGCCCCTTATTTTCAATCAACCGGAGGGACCAAAGACAATGCACGCGGAAAGGAGATATCGGCGTTTCATCGGGATGCATACGATACAAACATAATAGATATTCCATTAACGAAAGCAGCCCGGAATAAAATTGGCTTTGATTTAGATTCTATTAAGGCAACCTGTACTATTTTCTTAGGACTAACGTCTGACGAGTTTGAAGAGGTCAAGGGCGGCACGTCGGCTTCATGCGGGCAGCTGCCTAGATTCATGTTTGTAGGGGTCGATGGATCCTTTAAGGGTCTACCTTACGTTGACTATTCAGAAACCCGGATGACTGTAAAACGGGAAGATATCTTAATAGCAGTAGAGCAGTTTGCGTCCGGTCTTGATGACTACCCTCACACAGTTTCATTTAATCCCAAATCGCCGGTAGTTCAAGACCTGAATAATAAGTTTGTTGAAGCCCGGGACCTTGCTGCGGATGTCAGCGACACAGTCCGCAGGGCTACTATCCGCGGTGTCGTCAACTTGCACCGGGTCGCTGGACTTATAGCAGGATGTCAGCTGGAAAATACCGTTTCCGATGAGATACTTACATCCCTGAAGGACATCTTCGAGAACGAGATTTTGCCTTTCTCTATCGAGGCACAAAGCGGAGGGTCCGATCTGGAAAAAAAGATACTAAGAAGTATATTATGGTATCATGAGATGAACAGTCAGGAACCTACGGCATGGGAGATTAAGAAGAAGATGACCGTGAGAAATTCATCCGAATTTACCAAAGCGTTGACCTCGCTTATCCTATCAGGAAGTATCATCGGGTATATCAATCACCCCGGGAAACTAGGTGAGCCGTCGTATAAAGAATATGTAAACGCCCCTAAGCACGGGACTAGATATGTTTTACCAGATTGGGAAGCGGAGGTGAAAGCATGACTCCACCAATCGAAGTAAAAAGTTACTTCGAACCTACTTCGAACCTACTTCGAACGGGTGAAACCACACGAACAAACGAAGTAAACGAAGTAAAACGAAGTAATAAGTTACTTCGAAATTCGAGGTCATACAGAGCCCTAATAGTAATAATAACTAATATAATAGATTATTATTATAATCGAAGTAAACGAAGTAGTAATGGGTACT
>JALNXT010000343.1 GCA_023230245.1 Candidatus Cloacimonadota bacterium | reverse complement strand
TGGCCATGTGCCCATGTTCGTAAGAAAAATGGATAGATCCTTTATCAAATTTGCAGAAACACACTCCACTGCTGTGGGTGTGTTCGAAGAACTTCAGGTTGCCTCCGAATCTATTCAATTAGATATCGGAGATGAAATTATTCTGTTTACAGATGGAATTACAGAAGCGATGAACGATCAGGAAGAGTTTTTGGGTATCTCCGGCTTAGAAACCATTATTGGTAAATTGGGCAATCCCAATCCTCAGAAAAGCGCCACGATTATACTAGACGAAGTGCGTAAATTTTCCCAGACCTCAAAGGTTAAAGATGATATTACCATACTGGTAATGGATTTCAAGCACCCTCAGAGATTGGATAAATCCAGCTATGTCTTGCCTTAATAATGCTTTAATAGCTCAGTAACAGCCATCGCTACCGGAAGCTCACCACTTCCAACCTTTCTTCTAAAATCTGGAAGGGCTTCCTTGATCTTGTCCCTTTGATAAAAGCTATGTAAAACAAATTCATTTACTAAAGTATCAAACCACTGCGTGTTCTGGCTTATCCTTCTCTTCTGAAATGCTCCGCTTTTTCTTGTGGCAACCCTAAAACTCTGAATAATCTCCCATATTTCATGGATCCCGGCTCCTGTTTGTGCGGAGCAGGTTACTGCAACAGTTTGCCAAGCTTCAGTTGCATGGCGGATATAGTGTAAGGCATTATTATACTCTTGTTTGGCAAGCTCGGCGCGCTGGATATTATCTCCATCAGCCTTATTTACCACGATCAAATCTGCCAGTTCTATAATTCCTTTTTTTATCCCTTGCAGCTCATCTCCCGCACCAGCTAATTGCATTAACAGGAAAAAATCGACCATAGATCGAACCGTCGTTTCAGATTGGCCAACCCCCACGGTTTCAATCAGAATAACATCATATCCCGCAGCTTCGCAAAGGATTATTGTCTCTCTTGTCTTGCGTGCAACACCGCCCAATACACCCGCACTGGGAGATGGGCGAATAAAGCTTAGGGGATGCCTTGATAATAGCTCCATGCGTGTCTTATCGCCTAATATGCTGCCTTTGCTGATACTGGAGCTGGGGTCAATAGCCAGAACTGCTACCTGGAAACCTTGCTCTATCAGCGAGAGACCGAAGTTTTCTATAAAGGTGCTCTTCCCCACTCCCGGGACACCCGTGATTCCGATTCTGATGGAAGAACCCGAAAGGGGCAAAAGCTGCTTTAGTAACTCCTGCCCTTTCTCGAAATGACTAACTGAATTACTCTCAATAAGCGTGATCGCCTTGGAAAGCATGCTTCGCTCTGATGCCTTAACGCCTTCGAAAAGAGCCTTAAGATCATAGCGAGGCTCTTGCCTTGCCTTTTGTGAATGAGTAAGGGAAGCTGAAGCAGGTTTCTTGCCAGAAACAATCATGCTGGCATATTCTGCACCTGAGCCATCTGGCACCCATTCTGGCTTGCGCTTATCGTCCATTTTTTAATATTCCAGTAATTTATTCATAATGTTTGTGGCTGCTTCAGGAAGCTTGGTGCCAGGCCCGAAGATTGCTGTTGCACCTTGGGCAAAGAGGTATTCATAATCTTGTGCAGGGATAACTCCCCCCACAATCACCATGATATCTTCTCTGTCAAACTTCTTTAGCTCGTCCATTAGTTGTGGTAACAGTGTTTTATGTCCCGCCGCAAGGGAGCTCATCCCTACAACATGGACATCGTTCTCCACGGCCTGACGAGCAGTCTCTTCTGGTGTTTGGAACAAAGGCCCCATATCCACATCAAAACCCATATCGGCAAATGCTGTTGCCACAACTTTGGCACCACGATCGTGGCCATCCTGACCCATCTTGGCAATTAGAATCCGGGGACGGCGTCCCTCAAGATCGGCAAACTTGTCTGTAAGAATACGTACTTTTTCGATATCATCCATATTGGCATACTCGCTACTATAAACGTTGGATATAAGTTTTATGGAGGCTTGATGTCTTCCAAACACCTTCTCCATAGCATCAGATATTTCTCCCAATGAAGCCCGTTTCCTGGCTGCATCAATGGAAAGTTCGAGTAAGTTACCATCACCCGTTTCAGCACACTTTGTTATAGCTTGAAGAGAAGCTATAACATCGTTGCTATTGCGTTCTTTGCGTAGCTTGTCCAGTCTCTTTAGCTGAGCTATACGTACTGCGGTGTTATCCACTTCCAGAATATCCATGGGAGCTTCTTGCTCCAGGCGATATTTGTTTACTCCAATTATGGAATCTGCACCGGAATCAATCTTAGCTTGCCGTCTGGCAGAGGCTTCTTCGATACGCATCTTGGGTAATCCGGTCTCGATAGCTTTTGCCATGCCACCCAGTTTTTCCACTTCCATAATATGTTCCCAGGAACGGCGCATCAGCGCATCAGTTAAGGCTTCCACATAATAGGAACCAGCCCAGGGATCGATAACTTTGCAGATACCCGTTTCATTTTGCAGATATAGCTGTGTATTTCTGGCTATTCTAGCAGAGAAATCGGTGGGCAATGCGATCGCTTCATCGAGTGAGTTGGTATGCAGTGATTGGGTATGTCCCATAGTTGCAGCCAAAGCTTCGATGCAAGTTCTGGTAATGTTATTATAGGGGTCTTGTTCCGTTAAACTCCAGCCTGAAGTCTGAGAATGGGTTCTCAGCGCCATAGACTTAGGATTCTTCGGATTGAATTCCTTAATCATCTTTGCCCATAATACTCTTGCTCCGCGAAGTTTAGCAATCTCCATAAAGTAGTTCATGCCTTCAGCCCAGAAGAAGGATATGCGAGGCGCAATAAGATCAATATCTATACCGGCATTTATGCCCGCACGCACGTATTCCAAACCGTCGGCAAGCGTATATGCCATTTCCAGATCAGCCGTAGCTCCCGCTTCGTGCATGTGGTATCCAGACACACTGATACTATTGAACTTAGGCATCTTGCGGGAGGTGTAGCCGAAAATATCGGCAATTATCTTCATGGAAGGTAAGGGCGGGTAAATA
>JALNXT010000341.1 GCA_023230245.1 Candidatus Cloacimonadota bacterium | reverse complement strand
CGCATCTCTGTGAAAGTAGCTCTTGAGTTTTTTGCATTCAAGCAGAATGACAATCAGTAGTTCAAATATATGCAAATCGAATCATCCGGTGTTGACATCCGTCAACATGTTTATGATTAATGATGTATATTTTAGTTGCCACCTAGCAAGGTTGAAAGCAATTTGTATTTAGTTGGCGTTTGCACGCTGTGTCTTACAAAACTGAGAAGGTTGTATTTAATTATGTTTTTAAAAATGGTTCCTGGATTGGCAAGATGATCTTTAGGTCACGCGTTTTATCCATTATTCCTTATTTAGTGATAACTTGCTTGTTTGCATGTTTATTTAGTTGCAATAATAGCAATAGTGGTCACGATAAAAAGGTAAGCTCGGATGATTCTACAAATGTTAATGGAAAAAACATATTTACTATCCGATACAGACCTCAATGGCACCACCAAGCTCAATTCGCAGGCGTATATATGGCTGCCAAAAAAGGGTTTTATCGTAATTATGGGCTGGAGGTAGAGATACTTCCCGGAGGCCCCGAATTTCCTGCTTATGAATCGTTGCACAATGGAAGCACCGATGTTACGCAACTATTCTTGCTAACTGCTTTAGCCAAAAATGCTGAAGAAAACGACTTAATTAATCTTGCCCAAATATCGCAGAAATCGTCTCTTATGCTGGTAGGCAAAAAAGCAAGAGGAATCAATTCTATAGCTGATCTGAACAATAAAGATCTTGGACTCTGGCGTACTGATTTTAGAGAACTATCATTAATCTTCCTAAAGAAAAATAAGCTCAACATGAACATCATAAATGTTGACTTATCCATAAATATGTTTCTTAATGATATCTTGGACGTTATGAACGTAATGCGTTACAATGAATACCACCAAATTATTCAGGCTGGTATAAATCCCGATGAGATGTTTATTATCCCATTTAGCGATGTGGGGTTAAATATTATTGAAGATGGCTTATATACCAGCCGGAATTACTATAATAGATATCCAACGCAATGCAAGAATTTTGCAGAAGCAACCATGGATGGATGGATATATGCCATAAACCATCAGGAAGAGACAATTGATCTCGTTTTGGATATCATGCGACGCCACCATGTCCGTGCAAATAGACCCCATCAAGCATGGATGCTAAAAGAACTACGTGAAGTAGTTCTGGCAAAACCAAATAAAGTGGGAGAGCTGCTCGAATCCGATTTTGATATGGCCAATAATCTGCTGACCCAACAGGGTATTCCTACAACAAAACAAAGCTATCGTGAGTTTTACCCCAATGCTAAATAAGCACGAAGACAGAACTATTGCATACCAGATAATCTCCTTTATTTTCTTATCTTTAATGGTTATATTCGGTGTATCAATTGGTATTACGATATTTATGTTTTCCAGAATCATGTTAGATAATGCACGTGATTCTACAAGTCATTTGGCAGAAGGCACGATAGCTCAAATTGAAGCAAGATTAGATAAGGTTGTAGCCATATCTACTAATGTGATTGAGCTAAACTCGATGGATGCGCTTAGCACCGATACGATGAACCACTATCTCCACGAAATAGTCTTCGAGCATCCAGAGATCTCATCAATTTGTTTTGCATATCTTCCATCTCCTGAAGGTGTTCCCAATTACCGTACTATTTCTCACCAGCATAATCAAGCTATGATTCAATATGCTACAAATACGGACTATCAATATTTGGATTGGTTTCAAATACCTTTTTTTAAAATGAAAAGCGTTTGGACAGAACCTTGGTTCGACGAAGCGGGAACAAATAGGTTTGTTATCTCTTATTGCAAGCCCCTGTTTAAAGAGGGAAAAACAATAGGAGTCCTACGCTTTGATACTGATTTGGGATTACTTCAAAGTATGGTAACTCCTTTAAAACTAAGAAAGAGTGGCTATGCTTTTCTAATTTCCAACACAGGTTCAATTATTACACATCCAGCAGATTCACTTTTCATGGATGAAAGTATTTTTAGTTTAGCAGAACAAAGTAATAATGAAGAACTTCGTAACCTCGGTAGAGCCATGATAAGCGGAGAAACCGATTTTGTTCATCTTAAAGCGAAATCCATTTTTGAGAATAGCTGGATATATTTTTCTCCCCTGGTCTTTAACAAATGGTCGTTAGGCATAGTTATAGCCAATGCCGATGTAATGCGGGATATGAACTTGTTGCTAATCATCCAAATACTAGTATCTATAATAGTATTTTTAGCAATCTCTATCATTGTGTATTCCCGTACCCAAAGTGTCGCCAAACCGCTTAAAATTTACGCTGATGTCGCTCAGCGAATTGGTAAGGGAGATTTCGAAACTCAATTACCTCTCTTGAGTAAAACTTATGAAATTGAACGGTTAACCGAAGCATTTGCAGCAATGCAATCATCATTAAAAGAGTACATCCACAATTTAGATATTACAAACCATGAAAAAAACCGCATCTTGGCAGAAGTGCGTATTGCCTCTGAAATACAAAAAAACCTCATCCCATCCAATACGGATTTTCCTTGTGGGAGAAACGAACTACGCTTATTTGGCATCTTAGAACCTGCCAGTGAAATAGGTGGCGATTTGTTCGATTACTTCATGATAGATGACAGTCATTTTTGTTTCGCCATCGCAGATGTAGTTGGTAAGGGAATAGTAGCAGCGATGACCATGACTATTGTCTCCACTTTCTTACGCAGCATATCTACATATCATCACGGCGCGAAAGAGATCATGTGGGAACTGAATAACTTCTTATGTCGTAATAACATTGAGGCTAATTTCGTTACCGTCCTTCTGGGGGTTATTAATCTTGAAAATGGCTTACTGGAGTTTTCAAATGCTGGCCATGTGCCCATGTTCGTAAGAAAAATGGATAGATCCTTTATCAAATTTGCAGAAACACACTCCACTGCTGTGGGTGTGTTCGAAGAACTTCAGGTTGCCTCCGAATCTATTCAATTAGATATTGGAGATGAAATTATTCTGTTTACAGATGGAATTACGGAAGCGAT
>JALNXT010000011.1 GCA_023230245.1 Candidatus Cloacimonadota bacterium | reverse complement strand
ATGTTTAATTACCGGCACCATATCCGGAGTATATACTAATGATTCCTGCAATTCGGCAATATCATCAATTGCCGCATTAAATTCTTTTTCGGTTTCATCATCAAATAAATCATTAAGAGCATATTCTTCACTATTTGCAGATTCAATCATTACGTCTATAATAGACTTTTGAAAGATGCTACTCATTTCTTAAATTCCTCCTTTAAAGGTTTATTTTACATTAGTTATTTATTAATATGTTTACTTTGAGAAGTTTTATTCGATATCTTATTATCTATTTATCAAAGAATATTATAGCTGGTGGGAGATTTGTATTAGATCTGGATTGTCTTAGATCATTAATCTTATTACTCATTAATTGAACAACATCAGTTATATTTGGGAAATTGTATGCTCCGGTTAGATCTAAGTATATATACTTTCTTTTAAGAACTTCTATTTCTTCATTCTCATTATATTTTTCAGTAAATTCTACATTCTTCTCAAAGATATCTAAAACTTCTATTGGAATAAATTCATTATACTGTTCCATAAATTCATGAAATTTCCCCATTACATAATTCATAGGAATAAATAAGTATTGATTATGGACTAATTCATGTACTGTTTGAGCGAGAGGAATTAATCCCACAAACATATTATAATGTAAAAACATTACTTCTTTAGCTACCATTTCGACTTCTAATGATTCATGATAGAATACTCTTTTATTATATACTATCATACATAAATCATATAGTGTAAAAGGATGATGATGTATTTCAATTTTAATCTTAGTTGTATTTATATTATTTACATTCTTATAGAAACTACATTTATTGAAATCCATATTTTCCCTTAGATAGCCTATTAGTTGTCTATATTCAAAAGATAACCTTACGGCTTTCTCTATATCAGCAATATACTTTTTAAAATCTTTATCATCAAACAGATCATAATCTTCAATATCATAATCTGGAATATTATCCATTACAATTATTTGAATATCCTTATTATTATATTCAACTTCATTCATTAAGTTAGGATCTCTCATTATAATCACCTCTTTATAGGTATGTTGACAAAAAATAAACAGGATTACAATCCTGTTTATTTTTATACTAATTATCATAGAAAGATAAATGTAATACCGGCTGATCACCAAATGTTTTTCCACCAATTACAGAAATATCTTCATTAACAGCATAATCATCTTCAAAGAATTTCTGCATGAACTCTATGGAATTATTAATTGTACATTCTGCAACTATTTCATCATTAGATACAGCGGCTACATGAAATTGGTTATTACGGGATGACACAACAATTACAGCATTCGGATCGGTTGTCTTTAAGGTTATTTCCTCTCCATTTTCTATAATGTTTTTAAGAGTCTTGATACTATCCTCTCTCGTATACCCATTTCCAGTAACCATATAATAAGACCGTCTCATAATAAATCTCCTTTCTTATTTTTCTACATATATAATATACAATTATGATATTATAAAAATACAAAAAAATAAAGAGAGTATTATTCTCTTTATTTTTTCATCATTTAAATTCTATAAACATTGCTGCGGTCATGACATGTATAGTAATAGTATCAGATTCGAAATAATCCATATTAGCTAAAATATTTAATAATCTAGATAGATCTATAATAGATCTAGCAAGAATTTCACCATGTCTTACCATTTCAATAACTAAATTTTCATTTAGATTAAAAACATGAACCCATTCTTTTCCATTCGTTTTTAAATATATTTCATGATCAGACGTTATCACATTTAATAACAAACTAACAATTTCACTCTTGTTATAACCATTTCCTACAACAATTGTACTAAGCAATGCTTATCACCCCTTTACTTTAATTAACATTATCTATTCTATATATTATATATAATAAAGGAAATATATCATATGATATATTTCCTTTATTATAATATTAGAAAGTATATTAAACATTCTTATATCTCCTAAATTTGTTTATATAACAATTAATATTAGTTTCAGAGAATATTTTATCTATAATAGAATAAACTATATTCCAATTTCCTCCACCTAAACCACAACCAATTTCGAATGGAATGTGTACATCTTTACTAACTTTTAAAGCATAATTTTTAACATCATCTAGACAAAATGATAACATTGTATAATCGGTATATTTAAATGATGAATTATCATTATATTTTCTATAATTATATTGTGCAAATAAATTTGCTATTACTAAAGATTCATTAACAGGAACATATAAAACTCCACCTAATAATGATACTAAATTACTTTTATTCTGGTTTAAAGTGTTTATAAACTCTTCATAAACAATTGGATATTTTATTCTTATATCTCCAGCTAACCCTTTACCCATAGTAAAACAATTAACTTGATGACATATTATACCACTTGTATTATTAAGTATATTTCTTTCTATTATTTCAATCATTGTTTCTCCATTCTATTCAGATATGATTTCCAGATCAAATTCTGGAACCCAATATCCAAATCTTTCATCTCTAGTGGTTAAAGCCCAAACCCCAGGAAATACGTCATTTTCATCCATTATATAACAATACTGCCATTCAAACATTTCTCCTATTAATGAAAGAACTTCTGGTCTTAAATTATCTGTTCTAATTGGTTTGAAATATGCTTTTATTTTTCTATATTGTTTATATATATCCGGTTCAACTAACAACATTTTTGGCTTTTCTGACCACCATGTATCCGGACATACTTTAATATCCAAATGATAATCAATACAGAAATGTAAATGATGTGTAAACTTAAAGGATATTTGATTTACTTTATCTAAATATTTAGGATAATCTTCTTGTCTGTCTGGTAGTTTACCAAACATCTGTTCATATTTATCTAGAGGCATAATTACAGATAAATCAATATCTCTTGGTATTTCTTTATATGTACTAGATCCTACTATATAAATAGGATATCCTATTTCATTTGCAACTTTTTGAGCCTCTTTTTCTAAAATTAAAAATGCTCCCCATGTCATTGGTTTATAATCCCATGCATGAGGTCGACATTTGGTTAATATAGGCTGATTAATCATATCATTATCCCCCTTAAAAATATAAAAATCTATTAATTTAATGTGAATAGAGACGTAGTATACTACGTCTCTATTAATTTATTAGACTGCAACAGGTATATTTAGAACTTGTTCCCCTGCCATATATTCTTCTAATGTAAAATCATCTATTGTAAAATCATAAAAATTCTTTATACAGGGATTGATATGTAGTCTTGCTGCTGGATGTTCTTCTCTATTTATTAGTTCTTCTATAATTGGAATATGTCTATCATATATATGAGCATCAGCAATTACATGGATCATTTCTCCAACTTCAAATCCACACACCTGAGCAAACATATGTAGAAGGATAGCATACTGTACAACATTCCAATTATTAGCAACTAAGATATCTTGAGATCTTTGATTTACAAGAATATTTAGTTTATTTCCAGTAACATTAAAAGTTGTACTATAAGCACAAGGATGTAAATTCATTTCATTTAAATCTGCATGAACATACATATTTGTCATGATTCTTCTACTATATGGATTATTTTTAAGATCAAATAATACTCTATCTACTTGATCGAACCATCCTTCTGGATATTCATGCATTTGTCTTAATTGATAACCATATGTTTTTCCAATAGACCCATTTTTATCAGCCCATTGATCCCAGATATGGCTATTAAGATCTTTAATATTATTTGATTTCTTCTGCCATATCCACAAAATCTCATCAACAGCATTCTTTAGTATTGTTGGTCTTAATGTAAATATAGGAAATTCTTCTGATAAATCATACCGATTTATGACACCAAATTTCTTTATTGTATATGCTGGGGTTCCATCTTCCCATCTAGGTCTAACAATTTGTCCATGTGATGATATTCCATTATTTAGAATATCTAAACACATCTCTTTAAAAATTTTATCAGCCTTCATTTTATATTCCTCCCTTAAGATAATCTATTTAAATGTATTTTTCTTCTTTGACTAAAAGTCATTTTTAATAAATTATTAGCACATTTTAAATATATATCTTTATATTCATCATCTGAAGCTTCAATTTCTTCTATACAATATTTAATATGTGAATCTTTTAAATTGCCATCATCTAATACAATATGAAGTAATCCACCAGTAGAATTTTTTTGATAAATTCTATCTACTAATTCTAATGTATCTTTAAAAAGAATATTTTTTTCTTTTCTTTGAACTAAATAATCTTCCATAATATTCACCTCAATAAAATATTTTATTTAGAATCAGGATTGACATTACCTCCAATATTTTGAGGAGGTTTAAATCATTGGAGTGTTATATCTCCAAATTTATTACATCCAACTGTGATATCTCCATAACCAAAATAGATAATATTATCTTTAATCATATTATTCACTCCCTTTTATATATTTTTTAGTTCTTTATTTAATCTGTTTAATTTCATATATGAAATTAAAATTTTACTATACTATAAATTTGCATGATATAGAATTTCTCTTGCTGTAGGACAATCCTCACCCATATCTTTTTTCCAACACCAGCTATTCATTTTACACCTATTACAAGAAAATTTGTTATCTAAAGATTTATCTAATCCTTTTTCTTTTAATCTATTTTGTATTTCTTCGTCTGTCATATCATGAAGTTCATCTATACAATTCTGTAGTATTTTTAAACTTCTTTCTTTATTATTCACAACTCTCCTCCTAAAATAATATTATTTTATTAAAATATTAACAAGCGTAACATAAGTTTGTTGCCATACATTCTTTTATTTGTAAACCGAATCTCATATACTTTAATACCACATTAACTGAATCTTGATTAAAATTAGTAAAGTCTAATATATAATCATTTAGATTATATATTTTGGTTTCTGTTATTGAATTCGCAATATTAGATAAAGCCATATAATCTCTTGTATTAAAATTTAAAACGATAAGTTCAGAGAGATATTCAAAATTTTCCGTATTAGGATCAACATGACCTCCAATATCTTGAGGGGGTTTAAATTGTTGAAATGTGATATCTCCAGATAATTTATTACAGCTAACTGCTATATCTCCAAATCCAAAATAAATAATATTATCTTTAATCATTTTCTTTTCTCCCCCTTTATTTTATTCGAAATATAAAGAATTCCTAAATAGGTTCCAAATATTAATAAAACTAATCCCATAAATCCTAAAACTATTACATCCATAATATTTATATGCCATATAAATAAACCAAACAATTTATACCCTCCTTATTTTTCTCCATCTAACAACATAAGTATTTTATTAAATTCTCCTGTTTTTACATCATTTAAGTGGACAGGACACTTTCGACAATTCAAATATCCATATTTTTCAATCAAAAACTGTCTATGAATAATTCCTTGTATGTTTAATTTTCCATCTATTCTTTCCATACAACATTCAGAACAACTAGTTACTGCATTAATTGGTTTTACTTGTTGTTCTATAATTGAGTAGGTTTGAAAATTTTGCATATGTTTTGCTCCTTTAATACTGCATTAAATGTTGTACCAAACATTATTTTAGCTAAATTGCTTAATTCATTTGTCCTAATTGCAGCATCTAATAATGCTTTAACTTGTTCATCTGATAGTCCAAACATTGATTTTAGTTTTTCATTCTCTAATTTCAACCTCTCAATTTGTTCGTTTTGATCGTTTATAATTTTAATATATTCCATATTTAATTTACGTTCATCTTGAAAATGGTTATAATACCTATTTTTTTCTTCTCTAAGAGCTTTATTCAATTTTTGATAATGTTTTTCTCCACTTGTCGTATGTTTTTTCATTAACAACCCCCTCTTTATAAAAATTTGGTAATTTATTTAAATCTGGATTTTCAATTAACATTATTATTTTCCTCCTTTTAATATTCCATATTTATATAGAGAATTAACAAATTTTCTTGAAAATTCCCCTAGAAAATAACAATAAAACTCTTCACCTTCCCATTTATAATCTTTAATAGTCCACATACTTTCTTTCATTTGTCTACGAATAACTTGAAAAGCCATATGGCCACATTCATGAGTTATTATACCCATTTTACAATCTTTTTTAGTTATTAGTATTTCGCCTATTTTTGATTTAGGAATATACCCTTTATAGATGTCCATATCCCTACATATTGCAATAAAATCTGTATCTTGATAACCTCCAGTATTTCTGTAATATTCATACATATCTTTATATGTTTTGAATACAAAAATTTCATAATAATTTCTATGTATTGTTTTTGGGATATATATTCTGAATTTTGTAATTTCTTTGCTCATGATATAACCTCTTTATGATTTATTCAAATTTATTTATCCATATATTCTTTTTGTAAGATATGCGATAATCTCTTCTTTTCCACCTATGTCACTACAATCAAGTATATCAATTTTAACTTGATCTAAGAGATCGATATCCCTCATAGCATGAGAATAATTCTGAAGTGTAAAAGGAGAATGATTATTCTTCACTCTACTCTCAGAATGATATAGCCATGCTTTTAACATTAATTTCCTATTTAAATTAGATTTATCATATAATTTATTATATTCTTCTCTAACCTCTTCGATAGTTATGAATCTAGTATTACCAAAAGATATATCTCTACCTGAAACCATATACATAATTTATTTCCTCCTAGTAATTATTCAATTTTTGATAATGGTTTTTCACCCATCATATGTTTTTTCATTAACAATCATCCTTTATAAAAATTTGATAATGTCTTTAATAGCAAAATCTCTTTCAGCTATTATAGTAGTATCTAACGCTTTTAAAAACCACTGATTTTCTTTATGAAAATTTGTATGTCCGTACCATATTTCTATAGGTATAGCTGATCTTTCACTAATTTTATCTTTCCAATTTTTATATATAAAAAGTAATGGTTTTCTTTTCAAAATATCAATAATTCTATTATGTTCTTTAGAATCATTAGAACTAATTGTCATTGCTTTAATTTTAGTATTTAGAATATGTTGCAACATCCATTCAGCATTGTCCACATAAATTTCTTTCTCTCTAAGATCCAAAGATTTATCATATAATATTGGTTCTGGTATTGACATTCCTGATTTTGATACTTTTTGTTTAATAAGATATAATTCATTATCATTTGTAACTAAAATTGGAATTTCATTAATTGCAGACATCCCAATTAACTTGGTGGTTTTACCTGTTTGTCTTCCTTTATATATTATTTCCATAATTTATTTCCTCCTCTTTTACATCCATTACTAATGGAATAAATTCAAACCATGGAGATGAACCACATTTATATAATTTTTTATTATTATATTCTTGAACTTCCAGAATACATTCATCTTCATCTTCATTTATAATATGAATTACTTTAACAATACTATAATCTTTAGACTCTATATTTCCTTTTTCATTATATCTGAGTCTAATTATATCTCCAACTTGTTGGGGATAATCACTATCAATATATCCAATAAACTTTTTAGTAATATTCTTTATTGTTCCATGAATACTACTATTATCTGGTCTGTAATGTCTTTTAATTTCCATCATTTGTAATTGGTATCTCATTATAATTCCCCCAATTTTTATTATTATAGGATAGTTTAATACTCAGTATCTTCTAAATAAATAAACTAAAACGAAGAATTTAAATTCTTCGTTTCATCTTTTTATTACGTCTGTCTGCTAACATATCCAAACATTTCCTACACTGGGAATGTACTCCATCAGTTGGTTGACCACATTGTACACATAGGTTGTTTGCTCTTCTATAAGCATTCCGTTCTCGACCATGAGCATTTGCTTTTTTAGAGCACTCTTTACATAACCAACCGTCTCGATCTAATTCTTTACCGCAATTAGTACATTTACCTTCCGCATGATATTGTTGATTATGATCACGTTTCCAACCATTATATTTTTCATTACAAGATTTACAATGAATACCTTCTCTATCTATTTTTCCTCCACAATATAAACATAAACCTTCTGTTTTTCGTATTTCTCTTATAGTCATTTTTTCACTTCCTTAATTTTGAATGGTTTTTGGAATTATCATTTCATTTTTAGTTGTTATTCGCATCATATAGTAATTTTCTATATGTAAATATGTAGAAGCGAATTTATAATAATCAATTTTTTCCTTTGCATCTTCTATTTGATGAATCTTTTGTATTATATTATTTTTATCTTCTGGTGATATTAAGATAGGTATTAGTTCAGTATTCATATGAAATTTATCTTTTGATAGTAGTTTTTTAAATATGTAAGTTTCAAAATCCTTTATATTATTATAAAAAAATCCATTATATTTAATAATAAATCGATTATTATTAATTATAATAAAGAAATTTTCAGCATCATTAAATACAAAATTTAATGCTTCCATATTCTTTTCATTTTTTGGTAAGAATTCTTTGATTATATTATAATAATAATTCTTTAACAGATTTTGATCTTTACTTATTTCTGGAACTCTTATGGTTATAATTTGTGGAAATTCTTTTGTTGGTACTCCCATATTCTCATCTCCCAATAATACTTTTATCATTTAGACATCTAGCCTGTGCTTTAAAAATTTCTAATTCAGCTTTAGATGCTAAATCCTCACTATCTAAACTAGGTTCTGTATAGTTTATTTTATATATTTTTGTTCTTTCTTCAACATCATAACCCATTCCATCAATATCCATCCACTCCCCAAAGATCTTTATTCGGTCTCTTCCTGGAACTAATTGTGGATCTTCCTCATCAAATATTTTAAACAAAATCACATCATATATTTTGTTTATAGTTTTATTTTCAACAATAGTATGCTGATACATCCCTCCATGTCGTATTGCAGTTGATACTGCTGGATTATATGAGATTATATTCCTATAACCAACAAATTCAATATTCATAATTCTCCCCTCCTATAAAAACTCAATAGCGTCTCTTAAATAATCTTTTAAGTGAGATTCTATTACAACTAAACCACTTTCATATTTAGTTACAACAATATTATGATTTTTTCTATCTATTTTAACATAATTTTCATGAAGTATTTTATTAAAATCCAAAATATCTGAATTAAAAATATTATTTTTCTTTATTATGATATTATGATTTTGACAATGAAATTCAATATCTGTTTCATAATAAAGAAGATTTGATATTGATGTTGAACTCCCCATCAAATATTTAAATACTTCATAGTAATAATTAAATATATCTGTACGTCTATAAGATATACCATAATCAAATTTTCGAAGTTTATCTAAATATATTTTAAGATTGTACACTAAAATTTTAAATCCAAAAAGTTTTTCTAATATGACTCTATTATTTATCATATATACCGCTGTCATAAAATTTGCTTGAGCTTCTATCATATTACTATATTCATCATTAACTTGATATTCTTTTAAATTCATACATTGATCAGCATGAAATAATTCATGAATAATTGTAAATAAGATATTGTTTTTTATTGTAACATCAATTTTTGATGAATTGTATATAATAGTATAAATATATAATTTTAAGGTTATATTATTTCTCATCTCCCCAAATACTAAGGAATCTGAATATGATACTACAAATATAACATTATTGTTTACTTTATTTATTTTACCATTGAGGTATTCAAATATTTTGTTAGCAAGATCTATATATTCTTGTACTTTATTATATATCATAATTTTCCTCCTTTAAATACAAAAATTATAGACTAGTACAAATTGTACTAGTCTATAATTTCCCATTATGTATATTAAATAAATTCAATACAAGGTTTTAAGAATTTTATACATGGTATAAAGAATGGCGGGTAATATCCACTAATCTTGAGATTTTCATTTCCTCGGTTAAATATTACTATTGCATTTGGGAATGGTGCTGAGTTGTTTGAGTTGCTAAATTTTAATCTCCCTTGAATGAATCTTATTTCAGTTGCTCTCATACAATATTCATGCCAATATTTAGTATCAGTCCTTGCTGGTATTAAACAAACAACTATAGCTCCTTTTAAACTTTCCTCATATGCTTTTTTCATCCATAAACTGATTTCTCTCCCATACGGAGGATTCATCCAACATACACCTTTCCAATTTTGACTTAAACCATCTATATCAGGCGTATAATAATTGGAACATTTAGCATTAATTGATAAAGCACAGACATCAGTTTCAAAATTAAATTCATTATGAAGTTTATTGAATAAGTCTTGTGGTGTTTCTCAAGTAATATTATCACTTGAAAACATTACATCTGTATTCAATGGTTTCAACCCTTTCCCCTCTAGTTATATAAAATTATCTTTATTGTATTCGAGATTTCCATCTTCATTTTCCTTTATTTCAAATTCTTCTTCAACGACATTTCCCATCGGTTCGTCAACACTAATATATTTTTTCTCGTCTTTTAATTCAACAAAATAGTTATCTATTTTATATTGGTCTAGATTACCTATAATAGGTTCTAGATGTTCTTTTAAAATTTCTTTAATAAATGAATTCCAACCATCATGATTTCGTATAAATTCATTCATACTGTAACTTCTAAATTTGTTTTCATAAAACCCATGAGAGGTATCAAAATAGGATATAAGTGTTAAATCTAATAATTCTCTATATGATAATAAACCATTAAGTTTATTGTACATATATTCAATATCATCCAAATGAACAGCATCAATTTCTAATGGTTTAAATATTGGACTGTTTGGTGTTTCAATAAACCTAGATTCAGACATTATATTATTATTAATAAATTCTTCAAAATTGTTCTTATCCAAATAATATAATAATCCAATAGTTTCTTTAAAAAACTTATTGTTTGTATTGGAAGTGTTCTTAATTAACTGAATAAAATGTCTTAGTTCTCCACCAATAATGATATGGTATTCTTCTTTGTATTTCATCATAGCTTTGTTGAGATTATTTGATTTTATTAAGAATTCAATTAAATCCTCAATAAATTTATTTGAAGAGAATATAAACCTAATAATAAAATTTGTATGTTCCCAGGATTTATTTTCGATAGGTTCATATTTATATATGACTTCGCTAAATAAACCACCTGATAGTTTCTTTATGGTTTTTTCAATTTTACTCTTTAATTTCTTTTTCATTTGATATTACCTCCATACGATCATTTTTATTACTAATTAATTCTAAATTATAAATAATTGCGATACTTTTATCTAAATATAAAGATTCAGATTCAATACACATTCCTGATATAGGATATATATAACCATCTTTTAAAATACTTGTTATTATAACATTAAAAGATTGATCATTAGTTATTGATTTGAATTTGTATTGTATTTCCACTTCTTTATTTTTAATAAATCTTGATATTAGTTCTGATTGTGCTATATCAAAATCTTTTCTTTGAATATTGTAAGTGTTATTTGATCCTTCTATTATACTATCTATTATACTAGATACATTTTCAAATCCTTTATAAAATATATCTATATTAAGATATATATCCTGGTTTTCTGTTTCTTCTTTATGTGTTATATTTAATAATATCATATCGTATAATGTATCCTCATTTATATCTAATTTGTATGAATTTAGTTCTGATTTATTCATTCAAATCTTTCCCTTCTTAAATAATTATTCTAAATATATAATATATAATCCTTTTATAGTTTTAGAGTATTACTTTATAGTTTTATGTTTAGTAAAAGACAATATTAGTGTAGAGGATAATCCTCTACACTAATAATCTGTGGGTTCATATTTGGCTCAGTGGAATTATTTTGTTTTATTATTTTTTTATACTTATCCGCTGATTCACATAAAAATCCCTCCTATATTTTTATATATGTTAGAAATTTTCATTCTCTCTAACCGTACCTTCTTATATGGGGGCTTCGCCCCCTACAGACTATTCTGTATCTTTTTACATCATTCGTATAATGTCATGCCCAGGTCGAATAACTCATTCGACTGAGATGGGAATAGAAATTACAATATAATATTCATTGCTGAACAATGATACTTTTCTATTACAAAAATGTTAGTGAAATAATTATTTATTACATTATATATTTTCAATTATATATTATATATATGAAAATATTACATAGATTATTAGGAAGGTCGTGTTGGATTGGAAATTATTAATGCTATTATTATTAATTTAGAACATCAATCTATTTTAATGGTTGAATTAAAAAATGGTGAACTTGAAGATTTATTTAGTTATTATCGGGATGAATTATCTTTTAATGCTTCTGAATTTATTGGATTAACAAGGGAACAAGCTATTAATATATATCATCAGAAAGATATAAATTATCTGCGTTATTAATATATCTATTAAGGATGGTGTTTTAAAACACCATCCTACTTATTTTTTTGATTATATATTATAGATTTGACATATAAATAATATCAATTTTAAGGAGGTTATTTAATAATGAAAAAGGAAAATAATGTTATTGAATGGCGGAGAGAGTATAACGAAATAGGAAAGGTGATTCATGTAAAAAATTCTGAGGGTGATGAATATTGGAAAGAATATGATGAAAATAATCGTCTTATTCATCAGTATTGGAATAATGGAAGACATCTCTATCTAAAATATGATGAAAGAGGGAATTTAATATATAAGAAAAATTATAAAGGTGAATACTTTTATAAATATGACAAAAATAACAATCAGATTTATAAGAAAACACCTTTTAATGAATATTGGTATCATTATGATAGTAATGGTAATATGATTCATTTAGAGACATCTAATGGATTTGAAATAAATTATGAATATGATGAAAATGGTAACTTAGTTCATAAACGAACACTTTTTGAAGAATTCTGGTTTGAGTATAATGATCAAAATAAAATAATTCATACAAAAGGTACTAATGGATTTGAAGAATGGGTTGAATATGATGAAAAGGGAAATAAAATACATTATAAGAGTTCAAAAGGATATGAGCAATGGTTTAAATATGATGAAAATGGTAATCGTATTTACGCCAAAAGTTCTAGTGGTTTTGAATTTTGGTTTTATTATGATGAAAATAATCATCTTATTAATTCTAAGGAAATTCTTCCACATGCAAAAGATATAACCAAATACGATACAAGAGGAAATATAATATATTATAAGAATGGAAAAGATGGTAGTGAAGATTGGAATGAATATGATGAAAATAATAATTTAATTCGTAATAAATGCTCTGATGGTTCTGGTTTTACACGGGAATATGATGAAAGAGGAAATTGCATACACCATAAAGACTTAGATGGGGGTTATGAGCTCTGGAAAGAATATGATAAAAATAACCATCTTATACACAAATGGGATTCAACAGGTTATGAATTTTGGCGTGAATATACAAGTGATGGAAGGCTTATTGCTTGTACTCATAAGGATGATAATATCGGCAATTGCTCCTATTGTAATAATAAGAAGAAATAAGATTAATAAATAGAGTGATATCATATCACTCTATTTATTTTTTGATTATATATTATTTATTTAGAATAATATTATTTATTAGGAGGGAAATAATGTTATACCATGTATCGGATAAACCTAATTTAGAAATACTTACTGCAAGAATTCCTGAAATAGGAGTAGAAGAAAATGAAGATATGACTATTAAAAGAGTATGTTTTTCTAATAGTATATC
>JALNXT010000340.1 GCA_023230245.1 Candidatus Cloacimonadota bacterium | reverse complement strand
ATGAGTTGCCCGTTAAGCCGATCGTATAACCTCAGTGTGTCTGGAAAACGAAGCCATGTTGACCCAAACATACCTACATCTTCCAGTGTCTCCCATACAAACTGCATGGCAAAATACCTGTGGTTTTCACTAACTTGAGCTTCGAAGGTGTTATGATTAGAGTAAGGATCTAGATCATTTCCAATCATCAGCAGTGTATTTTCCTGCGTCGAATTATCGTACTTATTTAATCCAACAAAGTTATTCGTATAGCCATCACCCTTATCGTAGAAAAAGTAGTAATAAGCGTTTTCATCACTGGCATAAACAGCATAAAGAGCTGAATCTGGTTCTGTAAGGTCTGTCCATTCTAATGTGCTAAGGTTTAAACGCGAAATATGCTCGTCGCGGATGGCAGTGAGATATTGTCCGCAGCTAGAGAGTGCCGGAGCGGAATAGTCTCCATTGCCTTCGGGGCTTACTTTGGTGAGACCCTGCCCCGCAAAGCCTGCACGATAGATAGCTTTATCAGCAGCGAAATATAGCATTTGGGTTGCTCTATCTATTGCCAGATATCGCTTGTCGTTAATTAGTGAAGCTGTAGGTGAGAGTGCTATAAGCTCGCCGGTATTCAAAGATTGCCTTGTCAAGCGGTCGCCAAGATGAAAGATGATGTCGTCCGAAATGTAGAAAGCCTTGCCTAAAGAGGAAACCTGCAAGCTGTTGTCTCTATTGACGGAATTGCTTCCATCGGCAAGCATGCTGCTATATTGCTGAAACGGTGCTGGTGTATCATCACCACAACCAAATAAAAAAAGCATCATCATTACTGCCGACAGCAGGATGGGAACCGATCGTTTCATTATAAACCCCCTATAAAGCACTTGGTGCATAAGTGAATTCTCTCTCTAAATTGTCAAGATATTCTTCAGCACATTCATACCATCTCTGCGGAGGCGGGGATCCAACCTTATACAAAGCTAATCCACATCTGCTAAAAAACTAAGTTTGATGCCAACAAAGATCTCTCGCATAAAGCTTTAGGTAGTAATTTGAAAAAACATAAGTTACAAGTATCTAAAAAAGAGTCTTTCAAAGGGCTGGATTCCCGCTTCCGCGGGAAAGACAAAAAGAAGAGAGGAAGATTTTAATTGTTAATAAACTAGAATTATATAATTTCAGAAGCTTTCAACGTTTCATTAACCATTGCAGTTCCCAAAGTAGTGAATACGATGCCCGAATTTATTCGGGTCTATTACAACAGGTTTTCATCTTAGAGGAATGTCCTAGAAATCTTCTTAACCCTTCTTCTTAGGAAAACCTGTTTGTCTTATGTTATAGCCTACTTTGCAATCACCTAAATGCGATCGGCAATCTTTTGCAACAACATAAGCGAATTTAAGGGAAAGAAAGAAAGTGAGAGAAAACACAATGAATAGAACAAAATGAGAACTAAATAATGACTCCCAGTCTGTCAGTGCTTTTAGCATGGCGTACAAACAAAGGGCAACGGATAGTAACAGCCAAAGCAAAAGATTTGCAAGAGATATTAGTTGATTAATCTTTGAAACAGAAAAATTATCTGCACCAAGGGGATTGTTAAAAGGATTTGACGAAGTAGTTTTGGATTGTTTTGAGAGATTTACAGCAAATGACATGCCCATGATGAATTCTTCAAGATAAGCTATTTGAAGTTCCCAGTTTTCTTGCCAAAACTTACTCCCTTTATTTACTAGATACCATGCAAATGACAAGCAAAAACCAACACAAGTTAAAAAAAACAGGATACATACCTGTGTGCCTGTAAATGTGAATCCTTTTTCTAGCACGTTCAGATCACTAAGTACTTTCCCCAATGCTACCCACATTAATCCAATGAATACCCAAAAATATGCTGCTCTGTGCCAGTACATGGTTATCTCAAATTTCCTGTTTTCAATAGCATTATTAAGTGCATTTTGGGCAGTGTCTTCATTAAAACCTAGCTCTAAAGCACCTAGAGATATTTTATTTTGTGATAGCTTTCTGAGTTTAACACACATTAAATAATCCTATCATCTTTTGTCTTGATAAGTATCCCATAGAAACACACCGAGCGCAATTGAGCTGTTAACTGCAAGTCTTGCATGCCGTCTCCATAATGATTGAGCCTTAGCATCTTTGCCATGTCCAGTCCCGTACAATCTTCTTAACTCAGCGATATTCTGAGCTATAGCTCCAAGATTACTAAGAAGTACATTTATAACCTCTTTCCCTTTTGCATACTCAGATACATCTTCAGGTAATAGATTTAATTGTTCTCTTACTTGTTTGACTAAATGGGTGATCTTCGTTGCGTTCCCCGGTTCTATTCCTTTCTCTTTTAAAATAGTTTTGCATACCGTTTCAATGAATTCTTTCGCTGTTCCGATTGCCAATTCTACATCACTATCAATAGCTCTTGTCATTCGGTCAATTTGGTTATATATGTATTTAGTATCAATAGAAGTTGCTACGGTATGAGATATAGCCACTATATCTCCAGCACCATTTATCTTCTCAACAATATACCCCCCAATTCCGATTGTTGAATATCTCAATCTAAGACTAATGCCAATTGGATTTAGTAACTTATTGAATACACCAGATAGACATTCCGCCTCTTCGTCATCACGTATTAGAGGGTGGAGCATTTCACACATAAATTCAAGAAATTTCTCATCTTTTAAGTTTAAAATATTAAATCTTGGGTCAGTAAACACCCAGTTATCAGGCCAGTCATTATTGTTAACTCTGTGCTGAAATATATCCGCAGCTGCATCTTTAAATCGATGATCTGTTGAAGGCATTTCCCCCAGATTAAACAATCTACTAAGAAAATCTACCTCATCTAGTTTTCCACTCCAAGCAATACTTTTTACGTTGATATAGTCAATTATGTCTTTTTTTAACTTTTGGGGGATTTTTGCCATTCACGCTCCATCATTAATCTCATTTATAATATGTTGATGCGTCTAGTTTTCTTTGAAGGAAAGAGATGAAACCCAAAATATCCAAGC
>JALNXT010000339.1 GCA_023230245.1 Candidatus Cloacimonadota bacterium | reverse complement strand
CCGGCGGTTGTATCGCGGGCAGACAGGAACTGATTGACTTGTTGCGCCAACGCGCAAGACCATATTTATTCTCCAATACTTTGGCTCCTGCCATCACAATGGCTACGATGAAGGTTCTGGATATTCTTGAAGCAAATACCCAGCGTAGAGATAAGCTGGAAAATAATATGAAATGGTGGCGGAATGCCCTAACTGAGGCTGGTTTTATTATTGTTAAGGGTGATTCACCTATTGTGCCGATTATGTTCTATGATGCTAAATTAGCCCAGGCTTTCTCCAAAGACCTTTACGATGAAGGGGTATATGCTGTTGGTTTCTTTTTCCCAGTAGTTGCACAGGGTCAGGCAAGAATTAGGACTCAGCTTTCCGCAGCGCACGACATGAGCCATTTGGAAAAAGCACTGGACGTATTTGTAAAGATAGGCAGAAAGTACGATATCTTGGGCAAAACAAAAGAAGAATTACTGCAAATAAAGCTGTAATCTATTGGGATAAGACTTTAGAAAGATATGGAGATAATCATGGAAGAAAAACTGATTGAGTTTATTAGAGACGAGTTTCTGGATGATCCAGAAACAGAGATTGATTTAGATACAAAACTGATATCCAGCGGAATGATAGACTCGTTCTCATTGGTATCGCTGCAAACATTCATTGCGAAAGAATTTGGCAAGCGCATCCCAGCTCCTCGCATCACTGTTGCCAGCTTTGACACAATAAGACAAATGGTAGAGATTATATCACAGTTTTAGGCATATAATTATTTATGATTTCAGCTAAGTTTTTTGGTTTGCTACTGGTAGTTTTACTACCATATTGGCTGGTGCCGAAGCAAACAATCAGGAACACTATTCTTATCTTAGGCAGCTTTGCTTATTTGTACTTAGTTGATAGGAATGCTGCGATTAGTGTTCTTGCTTTGAGCGGATTCTCATATCTGATGGGAAATTTGATAGGTAAGCACCCCAAAAAAACGATTTTCCACACACTCGGAGTGTTAGGGGTATTGGCTACCTTTGTAGCCTTTAAATACATCGGATTGCTCACAGGGACATTAAATAGTCTTAGTCAATTTATGGGAGCTCTGCCACGATTTAACATTGCCAAAATCATACTTCCCTTAGGAATATCTTACATTGTTTTCAAGCACATTAGCTATTTGACAGATATTAAATGGGGTTTGGTTAAGCCAGGCAGATTCATTGATTTCTTGCTTTATAGCAGTATGTTCACCATCTTTGTGGCTGGTCCCATTGAACGCTTTGAACGATTTAAACCTCAGGTTGAGGTAAATCGGATTCCCTTCTTATGGGCAGATATAGATTACGGCTTTATGCGCATAGTGTTTGGGATGTTCAAGAAGCTGGTAATTGCGGATTGGCTGGGTTATTATATCAATCCGGTTTGGCAAAATCCTCATCACTATAGTGCTTGGATAGGATTGGTGGCTTTAGTTGGTTATTCTTTGCAAATATATTTTGATTTTGCAGGATACAGCGATATTGCAATTGGAAGTTCTCGGCTATTCGGAATAAGGATAATGGAGAACTTTAACAATCCCTACCTTGCCCCCAACATTAGCCTATTCTGGCGAAGATGGCATATTTCGCTTTCAGATTGGATACGAGACTATCTTTTCTTTCCCCTATCTCAATTTAGTACAAATAAGGTATGGCTAATGTTCTTTGTGCCTGTAATAGCTATGGCTTTATGCGGATTATGGCACGGTGCTGCATGGCATTTTATGCTATGGGGTGTGTGGCATGGGGTTGGTTTATCCATTTTACAAGTTTGGAACAATATAAAAAGAAAGCATAAGCCTCTATTTAAAGCCTCAAAGGCTAACTGGTTCTATTATGCAGGGATACTGATGAACTTCAGCTTTGTAACCCTTGGATGGTGGTGGTTTAGGTGATGCTGCGCATTGTTGAAAATTCTTTGGCACACGTTAATTTGTGGCTGATAATTGTTTAATTTCACAGTTAATAATATGAGGTACGCATGAGAGACTTAAAAATGAACTTGGCATCACTTAAACTGACATCCTTACTGCTGTGCCTTGTCGTGGGAACCTTGCTTATTTTTGTGACCGGATGCAAATCCTCCACAGAACCAGAAAAGACAGCGACACTGATCGGGAAGATCAAGCTGGAAAGCGAGACGAAATTAAAGAGCCAGAGCTTAACGGACAACTCGGGAGTAACAGTTGCATTGTATAGGACTGCAGTATTGGATACCACGATTGCAAGAATCAACACTATTCACCCTAATATCGGTGTTATCATAAACCAAGAGACCGAGTTTGACCACCGCAACCAAGCTCCATTGTTTACCACAACAACTAATATTGCGGGAGAATTCTCGATAGCGAGTATCCCAGCCGGAGCTTACAATGCTGCTATTCTAAAAAATGGATGGTCAGTTAAATACCTATACAATGTGAGCCTTACAGCAGGATTAACAAGTGACGTGGGAGAGCTATTGGTAAAGCCTTCGATATCACTTTCGGGCTACATCGCGAATGATTACACATTTCAAGCTGATAGAACATATCTAATAAACACTACTACTTCATTCGCATCCCCTGTTGTCATCGAAACTGGTGCCAGAATATATGTGGCAGCAAATGAATCGGTTAAATTTTATAGTATGCTTACAGCATTTTCCAGTAACAGCGTAGAAAAATTCTGGAAGTTTGATTCTTCCCAAAATTTATATCAGACAACTGGAGCGCCCGTTGATTCAACTTCTTACATTAGCGAGATAGATGTTTATCAGGGGTGCTTGCTGAATAGTGGCTTGATTCGGAACATTAGATATGGCGTGAACGTTAGTGGCGGGAATTGTACCATTTCTAGTTTTGAATTACGCGATTTTGGTTCGGGTTTTTATTTTGATCAAAATGTTAATGCTCAACTATCCAATTTGAGCATTAGAAATGGTGGTAGCAAGGGTATTCACGCAATGGGGTATGCCGATTCATTAAGAGTTGAAAAGAGTATATTTTCTAACAACTACGAAGGC
>JALNXT010000338.1 GCA_023230245.1 Candidatus Cloacimonadota bacterium | reverse complement strand
ACGCGCCCGCCAGAGCTTTGAAACGCTCCAGAAGCGGAGACATCTATGAATCCTGTGGCTGGCGAATTGGAGCCAAATACCTGGTAGGAATTGGCAGATGAAACAGCATCCCAAGAAAGCGATACACTGTTAACTGTTGCAGAGATCGAGATATTTACCGGCGTAGAAATGTAACCTCCGGGCTTTGTCCACACCAAATCTCCGTTTTTCCAAACGTTTGTGCCATCGGTTTCCAAAACAATATCATCATCATCAGTATCGTCATTTGAGCCGCTCCCTGTCCAAGTATTCCAATCGTCTGCCGTGGAATAGATAAGGCTTCCTGCTGCTTCCAACATATCTATAACCGTATAGCTGGGATGCCCAAAAGAGTTGTTCCCACAACTGATAATAGATATTGCGGGAGTAGCTTCATTCAGGAAAGTAGCAGTGGTGCCATTGATAGAGCCATGGTGGGCTACTTTTAAGATATCGCAATTGACATCGAAAGTGTTTGTTATATAGTTATTTGTTGCCACTTCCATATCACCCGTAAAGAGAAAACTGAGGTTCCCATAAGTCATCTTGAAAACAATCGAATTATCATTATCAACAGAACGAACGGGAGGAGGATTGAGAATCTGCGTATCCAACACCCAGTTCAGGCTATTTGAGGAATTTACAATTTCAATTGGAATACCTTGTGTGTTCAGTTCTGCCATCAATCTTGCCCAAGCAGCAGCATCGGAATTGTCTCTGTTCTTGATAAATCTATCGACAGTTAGGATGCCCGATTGCAGCAAATCTTCAAACTCTGCGTAGTGATCAGAATCTGGATGTGTTACCAGCATTGCATCCAGATGAGTAACGCCCAAGCCCTGCAGATAGGTTATTAACTTATTAGTGGACAAGTCTTTGCCAGAATCTATTAGATAGTTATGTGTACCACGCTGGACAAGCATGCTATCACCTTGTTTCACATCTATGTAATGCACTTTGATGCGTTCGGAAGTGCCGTTGGGAGTGGTGACGTTACTGCTGATAGATGTGGAATAGTGGTTTTCTGGATCAACTGACCAAGCCCGGTAATAATATGTGGTATTGGGGCTTACACCATTATGCGCATAGAGCAGAGCACTGCCTTTATAGATTACCGTGCCACCGCCGGGAATCGGATCACCGGAATTATATGCGCCCGTGGGAATGCCAAAGCTGTTGCTGCTGGAATAGGCAAGCAGCACATTATCGTGCGAGGCATTTTGTTGCCACGAAAGAGCTACGGTAGATGAATTAATCGCATTGGCTGCGAGATTTGCCGGGGGTAGAATAATGCCGCTATACACCGCAATTACAGATTCTGTCGGTGTGTAGGCGCTAAGTCCGTTTATCGCACTATAGGAGCGGACGCGGTAATAGTATTCCGTACCGGTGGTCAAGCCTGATACAGTCTGCTCTGTGCCGTTAACTGTTAAGTTATTATATCCGCTTACATAAGTGGGGGCAGTATAGCTTGCAATCACCACATCATCCAAACCGACGTTGCCCACTCCCTTCGTATACGAAAACTTCACTTGTGAAGAGCTGGGATTAAGCGCAAAGGTCTTGGTGGAAGCTGAATTAATAAGATTGTAGGGCGCGGTTCCGCCAACTGTGATGTTTGCCACTGTGTGCCAAGAGCTTGAGAAGTATTCCTGCACCAAAAAAGCGGAAGCACCTGAAGTTGAATTGCCTTTCATCCAAAACGATATACTGGTAGGGTTGGCTAAAATAGGCGTCAAAACATAATCTTCGCTACTTTCAAATTTAATAGATGGCGAAGCTATTCCATAGTTACTAGAACTGGTGTAAGTTTCGGTTATCGAAAAGAATGTCCAGCCAGCAGGAGCGGTCGCTCCGCTATTGAAGCCTTCAGTGATCAGATTCGTATTGCTGCCTTCGGAGAATACCGGCGAAGAGGCGACGTCCAGTCTATAGTTTTGGGCATTTACCACGGGCTGCCACCGCGCTTTGAAACTGCTATTTGTTATCGAAGTGGGTGACATATGAATCGGTGCAGGGAACAGCGCTGTGCTAAAGCTGACATCATCCCCATAGCTTGTTCCGGCAGCGTTGGTAGCATAGGCTCTTAGGTAGTAAAGTTTGCTGGCATCCAAGCCTTCCACCTGCACGCTAAAGCTGCCCATTTCCTGATAATCGGAACTAATCTGCAGCACGTTTGTTCCGCCGATCAATGGGGATGCCGAAGTCCCAATCACCACGCCACTATCTAAGATTAGGGAGCCGCCGGTAGAAGTGATATTTCCCCCTCCGCTACAGCCGTAATATGAGACATTTGTTACGCTGGAGGTTGCCACGACAGGAGCACTAAAATCAGGGCTAACCGTGCCAACTATTTCCAGATCTGTGCCTGTTCCTTCAAATCCCGCTGAGCCTACAGTATTTGTTGCACCGTAGCCATACATGCGAAACTCTACTGAGCTTCTTAGCTCGGAAAACCCCGTAAGGGTAAGGGAAAACTGTGTGCTGGTATTAGTAGTAGTATGAGAAACAGTCCCAATATCTGCAGTAAAACCATCTATACTACTACGGAAGGTAAAGGCGTTGGGTCCTGTACCGGAACGTTCCAGCATAAAATTAAGGGTTGACAATGCCAGCTTGTAACCGCTTGCAGGAGCGATGCTAAAGGTCATATAATCATTGCCACTGATGGCAGTGGCGAGTGTGCCGCTAGCCCAATTGTTGGCATTGAATCTTCCGCTATTTCCAGCAGCATTCAAACCTGCTCCCCGAGCTACAGTTCCGCTGGGTGGGACAGCAGATACGTTTGAGGCAATTACATTTGCAGTTCCGCTTGTTTCATTTCCGGCATAGCTGCTAAATTCCCAGCTCATAAGTGTTACTCCACAGAGCAGTGAAAAGGAGATAACGATTATCGGTATTAATGCAGTTTTTTTAAACATTGCCTTTTATCCTTTAAGCCTCAAGCATGATGAAGTTTAACTCAGCACGATTCTACGACTTAAGATATAAGTAACTCTAAGTGCCC
>JALNXT010000337.1 GCA_023230245.1 Candidatus Cloacimonadota bacterium | reverse complement strand
GCTCTGCGTTTTCAACCAGTGCATTTTGTCTCAGTTCCCGCAATCGATATATCTCATCAGCCAATTCGTTATAGTCATTCTTGGATTTTGCTTGTTTATGTAATTGGCATTCAAAGCTATTTCAATTTTTCCCTCAATTCTTTGATTTTAGTTTCTATTGTTGTTATTACTTTTTTAAATTCCTCATCACTCTTACCTGTAGGATCATCCAGTCCCCAATCTTCCCTGTGTTTACATGGAAGGTATGGGCATTCCACATTGCACCCCATTGTAACAACAATATCTACCGGGGGAATTTCATCAAGTAGCTTCGAGTACTGAGTTTTCTCCATATCGATCCCATAGAGTTTTTTCAATAGGCGCACCGCATCTTGATTGATTTGCGGTTTGGTTTCAGTACCAGCAGAATAACTTTCAAATACATCACTTGCAAAGTGTTTGCCAAGAGCTTCAGCTATTTGCGATCGACAGGAATTGTGGACACATATAAATGCTACCTTGGGTTTAATATCGCTCACAAAACTTACCTCCATCATTTAATCAAATCGATTAATTTTTCATTCTTAATTTCATCAGCACTCCAAGAGATAATAGCAAATTTACCATTTGCATGTGCATCCACTTTGTTAATCCACTCGATTTCATTGCTTGCCTTTGCAGATAACATTTTATTTGTCGTACCTGTAAAGTATAGTGATGAATTAATAACCCACCATTTGGTTGCAATATTTGCTCGTTTCAAGTCTTCTTCTAGACGCATTGCTTCATATACAGGTGTTGCCTCAGCAAGGGTAATAATGATAACTTCTGTTTCATTAGCATTACGAAGTCTTGGCAATAACTTTTTGGCAGATTCAGGTATATCGCCTTGTGAGCGCTTGATCTCCTGGTTATAGCTTTGGGTGGAGTCGAGCAAAAGGAGTGTATGGCCGGTTGGTGCGGTATCAATGACCACAACTTCATTTTCCGCCTTCTCCACAATCTCTGCAAAAGCGCGGAATACGGCAATTTCCTGTGTGCAAGGGGAGCGTAAGTCCTCTTCAACATAGGCTATATCCTCATCAGACATGGTTTCTCTTGCTTTGGAAAGTACTTCATCCTGATATTTTTTCAATTCGGCTTGCTCATCAATGTGGCTCATGGTGATACCACTGCTCTCATCAATGACAAATTTCAGATGCGCAGCGGGATCAGTTGTAGTAAGATGCACCTTTCTGCCTTTCTTTGACAAGCCTAAAGCTATCGCCGCAGCAATAGTTGTTTTACCTACACCGCCCTTGCCCATAGTGAAAATGACCTTTTTATTGCTATTGTATAGGTCATCAATGACATCTTTGAGTTGCGGAATTGTCTGAGCATTTAACTTTTCATCGCTAATAGTATAATGATCCTCAGTGAGCAATGCCCGTACATTGTCCATTCCTGTGATATTGTAGGCTCTGAGCGGTATCATGTAGGTAGTAATTTCCTGTAAGCCCTGTGGCATTTCAGCAAGTGCTTTTTGCTGTTTTTGATACAGGCTTTCGGATGTCCTGTCATCATAGGAGGTCAGCACACCGTTAATCACCATTACTTGGTTATTTACACCAATATCGGATAGTTCCTCAGATGCTCTTTCTGCCTCCTTAAGGGGTGCCTCTTCAGGTTTTGAAACAAGAATAAGGGTAGTTAATGCTCCGTCAGCCAAGGTTTCAACAGCTTTTTTATACACTGCTTTTTTACTCTCCAGTCCAGAAAGCTGTCCTAAACAAGATGCTCCATGCGTGCTTTCACTGATGAAATTACTCCATGCCGATGGTAACTGTAGCATTCTAAGGGTATGGCCAGTTGGTGCTGTATCAAATACAATATGGTCATATTCTTTCTGCATATCTTCATCTGTAATAAATTTTGAAAACTCATTAAATGCTGCTATCTCAACAGTACAGGAGCCTGAAAGCTGTTCTTCCATATTATTTAATACAGCATCAGGCAATTTACCGCGGTAAGGGTCAATTACGCTTTGTCTGTATTCCGCTGCCGCTTGTATCGGGTCAAGGTTAGCAACAACAAGATTGTGTACTTCCTTAATAGCAACACCTTTATTATTAAGATCAGTGTTAAATACATCCTGCAAATTCGATGCAGGATCTGTGCTGACTAAAAGCACCTTTTTCCCGCTGTCAGCAAGGGTAACAGCAGTAGCACAAGCAGTTGAGGTTTTACCTACGCCGCCTTTACCTGTATAAAATAAATATTTTGTAAGCGTTATATTTTTGGGATTAAAAATCTCCATTCTAATTACCTCCGTTTAGTATTATTGAGCCATTTATCTAATCCAGCTCGTGTTGGATATGTTTCAATTTTCATTAAGCGATTATCTATACAGATGACAGGGAGCATTTCTATTCCCGTGCATGTGATCAAAATCCACATGTCTCTTTATTAAAAATAAATTGCTCACTGTTTTCCATAGGATTATATCGCTTAATGGCAAAGCCCTTAGCATTTATTTCATTGCAAAGTTTATTAAACCTTGTACTTCTGGCAGATCGTTCATCTTCATAAACTTCAATTACAATGTTAGCAGCAGTTCCCGCCGGAGCAACCGCATCCACCTGACCTTTTGGGTGTTACTTTAACAGTCTTTGGCTGTTCGCCCAGGAAGCTCATTGGGATATTCAATAGTTTCACAAACTCTTCATTGGTTGGATATCTGCCTGTTAACACGATTTCACCGTCTAAAACAGTAACCGGCAGTTCATCAACGCCCTTTTTGTTTATGAATTCATTCACTGCTTTGTTATTCACAAATTCCTGCGGCGAATTTGAGAGGTTAAATCTCTGAACCTCAGCACCATTCTTCTTTAGTGTATTAAGAACAGTTGAAACCCTGAGAAGCTCAGGATCAACACCTACTCCGCAAAGTCCTGTTGAGCAGCACATGGCTGGCTCATAAATTGTCATCTTTTTCATATAAAACATCTCCTTTTAAATTATTATTGTTATTGATTGTTATCAGCTATTGGCTGTGGAAACCAATGCTTCGTTTT
>JALNXT010000336.1 GCA_023230245.1 Candidatus Cloacimonadota bacterium | reverse complement strand
AAGCGATCATCTTACACGGCAATCGGGTTACATTGGCATCACGGTTTTCGGGCTTCTCAGAGATACAGCCAGATGGGGAGAAAGCCTAACAAACCATTTCAGCCCCTTAAACGGGACAGAATGTGCGCTACATTACTACTTACAGGACTTGGATGGCTCTATACCGAGGTATGCAAAGGACTATAGCCCCTCTTCCGGCGGATATATGAATCCTTCTGCCCGCAGCACTATAGATGTTTATTGTCATGATTCTAGCGGTGCGCCTGTAGCAAATGTGCTTATAAGGCAATGGGGCATGTATTATCCTTGGGGAGAAACTGATGTCACCGGGCATGCAATTCAAGAGGTTTATTCCTGCAAAACCAATCTTAAGATTGTAGATCAATTGAATCAAGCCACTGTACTTGACACCATTTTCTTTGCTGAACCCGGGCAAAGCTATGCCATTGATGTGTGCCTTACTCACTCCGCCAGCGAAGATCCCGTGTTACAAGCACCGAAAGGTAATTTCAGTATTTATCCCAGTGTGCTACGTGTAAACCAAGATTACACCTTACATCTGAATTACGATGGCAAGCTTGTTTCTGCGCAGGTGGAACTTTATGACCTCAAAGGTAGGCTGATAGGGAAGCAGGATTACACAAACGATGGTATGACCTGGCAAGTCCCTAAGCTGGCGAGTGGAATTTACTTTGTTCGCCTTTGTTCTGGTAGCCGCAACTTGGGAAACAGCAAGCTAATTGTTCTAAAGTGAAGCTAATACTGCTGCTGTTTTTAGCTGTCTTTACTTGCAATCTTTATGCGCTCAGTTTCGAAGCAGAAGAACTAGAGTTTACCCTGCATAAAGGCTATTGGGAGATGGATGGATTGTTTCACTTTGCCAATTACGCAGATACCTTGCAGAGCATCCCCATTTATTTTCCTATTCCAGAGGATAGCCTCAGCTTGCATCCTGAAATAATAGCACTGGAGGTTGTGGAAGATAGCCTGGCAAGCTGCATGCTATCCAGTGTGCAAACTGGTGGTTTTGGGTTTATGCTCACCATGCCTGCACAGTATTTCTGCACGGTTCGTATTGCATACCGTCAATCACTAATCGGCAAAAAAGCCAAATACATAATTACCACCGCCAACTCTTGGGGAAAGCCTTTAACTTATGCCAGCTACAGATTACACGTTGCCGATGGAATCACTATCACAAAACTGCCTTTCAGTGAGCAACAGCACGCTGATGATACATATTTCTGGGAGTTTGATAGCTTCAGTCCTGCAACTGAATTTGAGGTTTATATCAAATAATGATACTCATAGTACAATTACAACAGATACTTAGTTTGACCATATCTGAAAAACAGTTTGACAGTATTAAGCTATTTAGATTAGCTGCTCCAAGAAAACTACATCAAGGGGAGTAAATGAAGATACTAGTTTTGAATTGCGGGAGCTCGTCCATTAAATACCAACTTATCAATATGGAAAGCAAGGACTTAATGGCAGAAGGTATCGCCGAAAGAATCGGCGAAGACATTGCGCTGTTCACCTATAAAAGCCCCAATTTCACCAAGAAAAAAAGGGAAATGGTAATTGATAACCACGAGCAAGGGTTACAGCTTATTCTGGACGCTCTTGTCGATTCCGAAAAAGGTGTGCTCGGTAGCTTAACTGAAATTGACGCCGTGGGTCACCGCCTGGTTCATGCTGGCGAACATTACTCCGATGCCGTGGTGGTTACAGAACATGTGGTGGAAGTGATGCGCGAGTGTATTGCCCTTGCTCCTTTGCACAACCCTGCCAACCTCAAAGGGGTTGAAGCCGTTACTGCCAGTATGCCAAATTGCCCTCAGTGTGGCGTGTTTGACAATGCTTTTCATCAAACCATGCCACCCCATGCCTATCTTTATCCCCTTCCCTTAGAGTTTTACCATACTCATAAAATCCGCCGTTACGGTTTTCACGGCACCAGCCACAAATATGTAAGCCTGAAAGCAGCAGAGTTTCTAGGCGTGGATATCAGCACTTTAAAGATAATCTCCTGCCACCTTGGCAACGGCGCTTCGATGACGGCTATCAAAGGTGGCAAATCTATCGACACCTCGATGGGGCTTACCCCCTTGGAAGGCTTGATGATGGGCACCCGCTGCGGAGATCTGGATCCTGCTATTCCCATCCACATGCAGCAACAACTGGGGCTGAGCGTGGATGAAGTGAACAGCATCCTAAACAAGAAAAGTGGTATGCTGGGGCTTTCCCACATATCCAACGATATGCGTGAAATTGAGGACGAAATCCTTATCCGCCACAACCCCAAGGCAATCCAAGCGCACGATGTATATTGTTATCGGATACAGAAATATATAGGCAGCTACTTTGCTGCGTTAAATGGACTGGATGTATTAATCTTCACCGGTGGTGTTGGTGAACGCATGCCCATCTTACGTGAGCAGGTTTGCCGCAACATGGATGCACTTGGCATCAAACTAAATCTGGAAGAAAACGCACTCTTTTCGGACGAGATTCAGGTACTTAGCACGCCTGATTCCAAGGTAACAGTACTTAAAATACCGACTAATGAAGAGCTGATGATAGCCTTGGAAACCCAAAGACTTCTTAAGCAGGGATCATGAATTCAATGAATCAAACCTTTTACCGCATGCTGTTTGACCAGTCCCCCGTTTCATTATGGGTGGAAGATTTCTCTACTGTAATGGAAAGCCTTACCCAACTCAAAAAACAAGGTGTTACCGACCTTCGGGCTCACTTTCACACCTACCCCGATCAGTTCATGGAATGTATCAAGAAACTGAAAGTGGTGGATGTAAACAACACCTCGCTCTGGCTTTTTAAAGCAAAGACCAAGAAAGAACTGTTAGATAATCTGCACCTTGTCTTCAAGGATGAAGCTCAGGATTGTCTGATGGAATCTGTTATCGCTTTAGGCGAAGACAGGAAGTATTTCGATGGTTACGGCATAAACTATGACTTGCACGGAAACAAGCTGTATTTCAACATCTCCTGGAGTATTACCGGTGGGGAA
>JALNXT010000335.1 GCA_023230245.1 Candidatus Cloacimonadota bacterium | reverse complement strand
CCCTATGATGCAAAAAGCCGATTGGCAAGTGCGCGATGAATGGGTGCATAAAGCGGAAGAAATGCCCACTAAAGAACTCCGCGACCACATTAAAGAGCTTAAGAAACAAGATAAAGAAACAGACTTAGACCTCAAAGATGTCTATGTCGATCAATATATGGAGAAGATGGTTTCATGGTTTAATTGTTCCCGCAAAGAGCTTAACTTTAAGCTCGCCTTGTATTTTCAGGATGCCGATCTTGATGAAATCAAGAAGGTGGTTAAAGAGCGTCAACGCATTTTTGAACAAACAACCCAAACCAACAAGGAGTAACAGAACTCATGAAACAAATGCGTATTCTATGGGTAGACGATGAAATCGATCTGCTTAAACCTTTTATCCTCTTCTTAGAGGAAAGAAATTACTTTGTCGATACCTGCAACAACGGTGCCGATGCTATCGAAAAAGTATTGGAGAGCAAGTTTGACCTCGTAATTCTGGATGAGATGATGCCCGGCTTAGATGGTTTGGCAACCTTGCAGGAAATAAAACAGATAAATAGTGCCATCCCTATCGTGATGGTTACCAAAAGCGAGGAAGAAGGCTTGATGGACAAAGCCATAGCCTCACAGATTTCCGATTACCTGATTAAACCGATCAACCCCAGCCAGATTATCATGGCAATAAAGAAGATATTCCAGGCAGATGAGATTCGCGCCAATCAAATTGGGCAACAATACGCCCGCTATATGTCTCAACTGAATCAAAAGCTCTTCTCCTCGCCAGACTGGAAAGAATGGGGACAAATATACCGCGAGATGGCATATTGGGAAATTCAAATTGATGAAGTGAACGACGAAGGCTTACGCCAAACCCACTTTCTGGAAAAGCGTAACTGCAATACAGAGTTTACTAACTATGTGGAGCGTAACTATCGCAACTGGCTGCAAAGCGATGACCGTCCCAACCTCAGCTTTGACCTTATTTCCCAGTATGTTGCCCCACACTTTGAAGAAAAGGTGCCGATATACTTCATTATCATAGATTGCATGCGCCTGGATCAATACCTTGCTATTCAACCTTACATCCAGGAACTATTCGATGAAGAACTGGATTTATACTATTCCATTTTGCCCACGGCAACACCCTTCAGTCGTAATTCCATCTTCAGCGGTCTGTTACCCATCGATATCGCCAAACGCTTTCCGGAATATTGGGTAACCTCATCAGAGATGGATAATAGCCGTAACCGCAATGAACACCAGCTCTTGGATGAACATATCACCGAGCTTGGATATGAATTGGAACCCAGCAGTAAGTATGTGAAAATCTTCAATATGGAAGAGGGTAACTTTGTGCTGCGCAAGATTGAAACCTGGAACAAGGATAAACTGGTGGTGCTGGTTTATAACTTCCTGGATTTGTTGGCACATCATCGTAGCCGCGACCAGATACTTCAGGAAACCATTCCGCATGAAGAAGGCTTACGTGCTTTCACAAAGCATTGGTTCCTGCATTCCTCGCTCTATGAAGCCCTGAAGCTGATCAGCAAACAGGATGCCATTGTGGTGATCTCCACCGACCACGGCTCCATTAAAGTGAACCGTGCCACGCAGGTAGTGGGGGATCGCGATACTTCTGTAACCGTGCGTTACAAAGAAGGTAAGAACCTCTCTGTGAACGACCGTCATGCCATGTTTGTGAAGAAACCTTCCGAGTTTGGACTGCCTACCAAGAGTATTGTGGATAACTTCATCTTTGCCAAAGATGATTATTACTTCGTGTATCCCAATTCTTACCATCAATATCAGAGGCAGTTTAATGGAACCTTCCAGCATGGTGGTGTCTCTATGGAAGAGATGATTTTGCCAGTTGTCACCTGTAGAAGTAAAAGACAAAAATAAACTTGGCAAAGCCTGAACTTGCCTTATCATGTTAACTGGACTGACTAATAACAGATAAATGTCCCAAGAGAAGATCGATACCCCCCAAGGGATATTGAACAGCTTTTGGGACTTTTTTTAACCGAGGTTGTATGAAGCACATCAAACTTGCAAGCGAACAAGATACTATAGATCTTGCAGCTTATATTGCTCCGCTGCTCAAGCCAGGTCACGTTGTTCTCTTAGATGGTGATCTTGGCAGCGGAAAAACCTTCTTTACCAAGCAAGTAGGGTACTTTCTGGGAGTGCAGGAACAGATAGACAGCCCCTCATTTGTGCTACTAAAAGAATACCATTGCGGAAGATACCCTCTCTATCACCTCGATTTATACCGTTTGAAAAGCGAAGGTGAGTTGCTGGATTTGGGTATTTTCGATATGCTGGAAAGCGGTATCACGTTTATTGAGTGGCCTGCTCTTGCCGAGAATCTGCTTCCCTACTACACGCTTAAGCTTGTCTTTCATTTTGATGGCAAGCAACGCAGCGTGGAAGTGATTCCCGATGGCGAACACGAAACCTACTTCACAGAATAAACTATAAAGGGAGGAACGATGCCTACATATCTTTGGTGGACAATTGGCTTGGTTCTAATCATCAGTTCAGATTGGTTGATATCTGGCAAGGACAAAACTGTGTCCAAAACCTGGGGAATAGCCGGACTTTCGTTTATTATCGGTCTTAGCATTCTGGGCGTATTTCTGGTACAAAGCCGGCAAAGCGAGACCAGCTTGAGAGTGGTGGGGTATTCCAGCAAGCTCTTCGAATCCGACTTAGTGAAATGGAATCTAACCGTGCAACGAATCTCAACCCCCGATGCCCTGAAGGAAGGTTATACTCGCATGAGTGGTGATATCAACGCTTTCAAAGAATACTTGATGCAGAAAGGTATCCCAGAGAAAGATATCAACATTCAGCCCATCACCAGCTTTCCTCAAAACGACAACTATGGCACGCTAACTTCCTACAACCTTAACCAGAGCGTATTCATCCTTTCTTCTGACCTCAAGAAGATTGAAGAGCTAGCTCTTAACCCTGAGTTTTTCGCCAACCGAGGGCTGTTATTACAGAATTCCAATCTTGCCTATCTGTATTCCAAACTGCCGGAGTTAAAACAACAGCTTCTC
>JALNXT010000334.1 GCA_023230245.1 Candidatus Cloacimonadota bacterium | reverse complement strand
TATTACTGCAATGCGCATAATATAACGGGGTATTAGTTACTTTTCGATGGGAATTTAAGGTTGCAGATTTGCCCCAAATCGTCGTCGTCATCGTCAAGATCTTCTTCATCTTCATCTTCGGGATCGGCAACCCAATCGGGACAGAAAAGCTGATCTTCTTCGAAGTCCCAGCCATCCACATTCTCGATGCCAAAGCGCATCAGTACATCCTCTTCCCAGAAAGAATAGAAGGTGGTGCCTTCTTGCAATCCCCATACCAGAACGGGGTGTTTATAGTGGCGGAGATCTATCTTATGGTTTTCCACGAGGGATAAAAACTCTTTAATCTTCTTCATGTCGCTTTCTTGACGGAATTGCATATAAACCTCTCTTGTTCTAAAACTTATAATTAATCACTGCGCCAAAACGATTCTCACCGTATTCTTTAAGGCGCAAGACGTCCTCATTGTTAGATTCTACATTTCTGAAGATATGAGAGTAGTCAAGCGATAAATTTAGCTGGGAAGAAAAATACCATTGGAATCCCGCCTTCATCGTGTAGAGATAGTCCGCTCTGCCACCGTACCAAGAGCCATCACCCTGGTAATAACGCTGCTGATAGTTGAGTGCCAGGGATGGCTGCCACATAATCTTCCCGTCATCAGAGATGGGCATTTTGGGCAGGGTCAGCTTGCCATGATAGATATTGGCATCATAGGAACCATCTTTAGTATTCACGAGGTTTTCATTATCAAAAGTACGGTAATCGTATCCCGCATCCAAAGTTAAAGCGGGGAAGCGGTAAGCAACTGCCAGCCCTGTTTGCGTCGCTTTTCCATCTGCTTCCGTAAAGAACTCGTTATAGCGGAATTCTTCAATACGGTAGTTAGTTTTAAGAGTGGTATTTTTAAATGGCTTAATGGCAAGATCGGCGCGGTAAATATCCCGACTATAACTATAGTTTTCCAGCTTATAACTGCCGTCTGTATCTGTAAAATCGCGGAAATAGATATGTGGGTGGTGTGCAAACTGTGCAGAAAGATTCCAATAATACCTATCCACACGCAGCTTAATAGCTGCATCACGGCGGTATTTGGTGGTGTTACTAACGTTTTGAGAGATGGTTCCGGTAACCGAGGGAGTAATCTTCCACCAGCGATAATGCAGCGGATAGGCTAATTCCACCTTGGTGCCGAGGGTCAAATCATCGGTAGTCTTTACGAAGCTAAGCAAGCTATGATCATCATCAAAGCGGCTAAGATCGTAATCTGAAAGCGTAAACACATTATCACTGTATGATGTAGAAACAGATACAGAGCCGGTTAATTGCGCATGAGCGGAACTATGTGCAAGCCCAAGAAATAAGACCAGGGAAAGCAAAATGGGTCTAAATGGACGCAATAGCGAAACTGCCCTGGGTTTCGGTGAGGGTTTCGGTGGTTTTCTTTTAGTAGGTATCAAGTTTCCACCCTATCATTTAAGCTTAATAAGCACGGGCTTGGCTATGAATAGGTGATCGCTGAGAGCCTTTAGCTCATAATCACTGCTGCCATTGTTTATCGGCAAGTCTATCTTCTTGGAAATACCAAGGTTAGTGATCCCTTGGACACTATATTTGCTAGTACGTTTGAGGGTAAATTCGATGGTTTGCACCAGTTTACCATTTTGATAAACCCCCAATTTGGGAACGCTACGGTCTAAAAGACGCGGACGCACATACACCACGGCATTGCGCTTATTGTTGAGGCTAAACTTGAGCGCCTGCGAAGGCAGCAAGCTATAATAATCGCTACTATTGCCGTTGTGAAGTAGGCTAACCGCACCGCCATGCGCCTTTAACACCATGTTTTTAAGCTTTACTATCTTAGGTGCTTTGGGTGGGATTATATTGAATGCACGCATGTACATGGAGCGAGTATAGCAAAGCACTTCGATACTCTTGGTGCCCTTGGGAATCTCAAGCGTAACGGGAGCATAGACATTATATTTGTTAATGATCTGAGCTTGTTGCAGGCTGTATGTCTGGCGTTTCTTGGCGATAATAACCACAATCTCCGGTTTGCGCAACACTTCCGTACTGAAACTGCGCAGCTCCAGTTTAGTGATGCCGGTAGTATCGAGCAAAATAGATTTTTCGGGCAGCGAGCGGTAGTAATAATAGTTTCCTGCATCGGTTTTCAATACTCGTTTAGTGCCAGAATTATTGAAGGTTAAAGCTTTATATTTGGTCTTGGCTTGTGCTCCAAGCATACATACAAAGAGCACGGCAACCAGTATGATTATAGTGCGTTTACTCATTTATGGGTTCCTTATAATTCTTCATCGGGATCAACTATATTTGCCATGAAATGGCGGTCGTGACGATCAAAGATCACTACCACGATGAGAGCAATCAGCAAAGTTATGAGGCATAAGATGTTTACAAGCTGATTGTGGATAAGAGAGCTGAACACCTTCCCATCGCCAACCTTAGCCATCGTGTCCACCGTAACAGGCAGCTCATAGTTTTTTGCCCAGCGCAAAACACGGCGGAAGTGCCAAACGGGAATGTTCTTTTTTGCCATCTTCATCATCACGCCTTCTTTCTCGTATTGGCGTTCTGCAAGCTTGTTATTGATGCCTTCGGGGATGAGGTTTGCATTCGGCTCACTGCCAACGTTAGCCAAACCCGAGCCGATATTTATGAATACTTTGTACCGCTCACCGGAGGGCAGCAATTCTTCATAGGCTGCCATGCGAATATCCACGTTTTCTTCGAGGTTCGAGCCAATAAGCAGGGGCACGTTATTACGGTTCATGGCAGCGCGCAGGGCATTAATTCCGTTATCAGATAGCCCTACTGCCAGATCTTCTTTGCCACCTAAAGATGCATAAGAGATGCCAAAATCGAACAAGCCCTTTTTACGTAAGATGCTTTCTATATCCAGCCAGGTTAGTTCCTCACGGCTTGCTCCATAGGAAGCGGAGGATAGAGCGATAATCATCTTGGGATTCAGCCCCATTACCTTGATAGCGGAGTATAATGCGAGGTTTACTGCAGGGTTACTACCTGTTAAGCCAACCGCGATATT
>JALNXT010000333.1 GCA_023230245.1 Candidatus Cloacimonadota bacterium | reverse complement strand
TCAGGATTGTCTGATGGAATCTGTTATCGCTTTAGGCGAAGACAGGAAGTATTTCGATGGTTACGGCATAAACTATGACTTGCACGGAAACAAGCTGTATTTCAACATCTCCTGGAGTATTACCGGCGGGGAAAAACGTGATTACGAGAATGTGATTGTCGCCATGCAGGACATGACCAAGCTAGCACTTATCAGAAGCGAATTGGAAGAACGGGAAGCGTTGTTCCGCTGCATCTTCGAGCAAGCCTCCGAGGGCATGATGTTGCTGGATTCCGAAGGCAAAGCAATCCTTGTGAACAAAGCTATGGAAACCCATTTGAGTACACTGGCTAAGGATGTGGTTGGCAAATTCCTCTGGGACGTATATGCCGATTTTTACAAGCGCGTCCAGATGGAAAAACAACCTATAATGAATAAAGCCCTTATTTTAGAAGTACTGTCTGATCCCCAGAATGCCCATCGGGTTGCCGAATACAGCTTTCTGGATGTGAAGCACAAACTTCATGCTCACAAACAAACCCTGATTCCCATCCTTGCAGGTAAAGAACAAACATTCGCGGTTATCTTAACCGATATGACGCCTGTCTATCGCTCTGAAGTGGTTACTAAGATTCTGCATAAAATTAGCCATGCGGTAAATATCGAGGTATCCTTGGATGATCTCTTCCAAACTATCCATGAATCTCTTGGCAGGGTTATAGACGTTACCAACTTCTTTATCGCCCTATACGACAGTAAAAGCAATCTTATAACCTTCCCCTACCTCGTGGATGAGATGAACGAAGATGCCTCGCCGGTGGTAGCAGATGACAATAAATCATTAACTGCTCAGATTATCAGCGAAGCAAAAACCCTGATACTGGATCATGAGGGAGTTAAACAGCGTACTAAGGACATTGGCTTCATGGGGTATGAATGCAAGAACTTCCTGGGTGTACCCTTGATTCTTGCGGGCAAAGTAATAGGTGCGTTGGTGGTGCAATCCTACAATCAGGATGATCTCTATGACGAAGAAGATAAGTTCTTGCTGGAATCTGTATCGGAACAAATCGCTTTTGCCCTGCATAAGAAGCAAACCGATGAAAACCTCAATGTGCTCTTCCAGGCTATTGAACAAGCCGGTGAAGGGATTATCATCTTCTCGCCTGAAGGCAATATCCAGTACGTGAACACCATCTTTGAAAAGATTACCTCCTACCGTCGTATTGAACTATTAGACAAACCCTTTGAATACCTTCCTTTCGAACCTGCCAGTAGAACAGAGATGAAGCAATCCTGGCTAAGGGTACGTTCTTCCCAACCTTGGCATGGCAAGATTGATATGATTCGCAAGGATGGCCCCAAGATTACCCTTGATATGGTTGTAAAGCCGGTTATCGACAACGACGGAAGGCTTTCCAGCATCATTGCAAACTGCAAGGATGTAACTTTTGAGATACTTAGGGACGAACAGCTTAAACGCACCCAGAGGCTGGAAGCTATCGGACGTTTAACCGGTGGTATCGCCCACGATTTCAACAATATCCTAAGTGCAATCATTGGTTATACAGAGCTTTCCGGCGATGATCTTAATCCCGAATCGGAATCTGCCATGAACCTTCTGGAAGTGTTAAAATCTGCAACCCGCGCCAAGGAAATGATTGCCCACCTTATCTCTTTCTCCCGCCAGGAAGAATCCAAAACGGAAGTTATCGAGCTCTCTGAGCATGTGAAAGAATCTGTGCGCTTCCTGCGCTCTTATCTGCCACGCTCCATAAAGATTAAGGAGCGTTATGATGCCGAAAAAAGCACCGTCATTGCTGTTCCTGGGCAAATACACCAGATTATTATCAATCTTGGTACCAACTCTATGCATGCTTTGCACCGTGAGGGAGCTATGCTGGAGGTTTCGGTAGAATCCGTTTCCTTCAGAAGCAGAGATATGCAAGCCTTCCCAGAGCTGGAACAGTGCCAGTATTTAAAGATAGCAGTGCGTGATAACGGCACCGGCATAGATCCCTGTGTCCTAGATCATATCTTCGATCCATATTTCACCACAAAAAGTGCCAATGAAGGCACCGGACTTGGCTTATCTATCGTACACAGCATCATCCAATCCCATCATGGAGCCATCCGGGTGGAGAGCGAACTCGGTATGGGAACAACCTTTATTGTATATCTGCCTCAATACACTCCTGACCAATGGCATCAGGGGCTTCCTGAAGCAGAGCAAGTGATAGACCACAGCGGTTCGGAAAGCATTATGTTTGTGGACGATGAACCAAGCTTGGTGAACGTGTTCCGCCAGGGGATGATGCGCATGGGTTACAAAGTGGAGGGATTCACCGATCCTCGCAAGGCTTACGAGCATTTCGCCAAATATTCTTCCCGCATCGACATTGTGGTAACCGATACCACCATGCCCTATATGAACGGCGTTGACCTTGCCCAGAAGCTTCTTGCGATAAAGCCAGAGATTCCCATTATCATCTGTACGGGATTTACCACCTTGATCTCTGTGGAAGATGCACGCTCGAAGGGAATTAGCGATTTCGTGATGAAGCCCTTTAAAATGAAAGATATTGCGGGCAGAATTCGTGATGCCCTGACAGCCAAAAAGGAAGAAATAGATGCGGTTGGACTTACTGCTAAATAAACTCTGCCTCACCAAAACCCGCTCTATTGCCAAGAACGCTTGTGACAAAAACCTGGTGTTCCTGGGTGGCAAGCCCGCAAAGGCTTCTGCCCTTGTGAAAGCAGGTGATATCATCATCTTTCGGCTATACGGGGCTGAGCATGAGATCAAAATAACCTCCATCCCCACAGGTAATGTCGCCAAGAAAGACAGCACCCAATATTATGAAATGCTTAGGCGGGACGAACTCCCTTCCAGCACTTGAGCCAGTTTGAAAGATAAGCTAAATAGTAACTATTTCCGGGTTGATTTTGTTCAGCCCGGTTTGTTTTTTAAGGCAGGTTTTTTAAGTCTCTTCCTGTTTATGCTTCTGATATTGCCGTCAAATCTGCCCGGCATATACACCCTTCAGCAAAAAACCACCTATTTGGCTGTCTATGC
>JALNXT010000332.1 GCA_023230245.1 Candidatus Cloacimonadota bacterium | reverse complement strand
CTGATATCTAACACTTTCACCAAAGCATATTTCATACATCAATTCTGTATATGATAATGCATCGGAAGCATTCCCGCCAACAAACTGTACAATTGCGGGTGCTGCTGCTATCGCAAAACCTCCCAAACCACCTGTTTCGGTGATAGCACTATCCCCGATATCCGGGTTTGCGTCCGCTTTGCTGTAGCCGGGGAAATAAAGGGCGTCCGGTACCAAGGCAGCTCCAGTAAACCATCTATTGCCAGTGCCACTAAGCTGAACACCAAATTCTGTGCCATTGCGTGCCATCACTACGGCTATACTGGAATTGGGAACATCGCGGGCAGCGTCTAATACCGCTTTACAAGCTGGCATGGAGAGGTTAAGAAAGAAGTGATCGTTACCATTGATAAAATCCATTACCGCAGCGGTTTCGTTCTCGTTTTTCATAGTTCTTATCAGCGCCGGAGCAAGCTGACGAATAAGCAGCGAAGTTCCCGCTCTATTCCTATTGTGAACTTCATCGCCCATATGCAAAGCTTGGGCGATCATGCTCTGCAAATCTATCATCCCTAAGTATTGTATCGCCCGATCCATGGTAGGATACAGTACATCATCCATCCATTTAAGCCGTTCAATAACTTCCGGGCTAAAAGCACCATAACGTAATACTTTCCCAAGGCCTTCATTTTGCGTGGCATAACTAAAGTTGCCATAGGTCTCATTCTTGATGATAAATACGGGCATGGATGCACTGATAATACCCGCCATAGGCCCTACTGCTCCATGTTCATGGCAGGGAGAGTATTCAATAGCAGCAGATGAAGCCATTAATTCAGCTTCTTCAAAACCGTCAGCTTTGCCCTCATATATTAATGCACCGATAACTGCTCCACGCATGGGACCACACATTTTATCCCAAGTAATCGGAGGGCCAGCATGCAGAATCAAGTTTTCCTTCATCCCGGGGATTACATCAATAGCTTTTCCCATGCCTACTAGCAGTGGTTTGCCAGCATTTATAATGTTCAAAACCTGAGTATTAGCTTCAACTATATTGCTTTGATAGAATTGGTTAATCTTGCTAGTTGCGTTTTTATCAACTTGCAAAGGAGGACGCCAATCTACATTTAGCACCTCTATGCCTTGAGCCTTTAGATCTGCTGCAAAGCTCTCCAGACCGATATTAACGATCCCAAGTTTCCCTTCCGGTAGTTTAATGTCATTCATAGCTTCTCCGATGGGCAATAATTAATGCGAAAGCGTCCTGTAACGCTGCTAAGTGTGAAGTGAATACTCTCACCCCACAATCCTGAAGTTTGCGGATTTGTTCTTCAAGTCCCTGAGGGTCATTATCTGTGCCCAATACATGACACACAATAGCTACATCTTTGGGCAAGTTTTTTAGCACAGGAACAAGTTCGCTGGCAGGGTCGGGGTGTGCGCCATAGCCCAAAACCACATCTAGCAATATTACGGCAGTAGTGGGGTCTTTGGCTTCTTCGGCTATCTTTTTTAGGCGTAAGCTATAGTCTATCATGGGATGTGGTCTGCCAACCGTAAAATCATCCGCGCCCATATCTACAAAGCAATCACCTTCGCTAACCCATACATTTTTCAGTAAGTCCTCTTTACAATTGGAGATATTGCTCTTTGGGTTAACGCTAAATTCTCTTTGATAATGTTGTATGGCTTCGTAACAGAGCGTTCCCCCGCTATACAAACCGCGGATAAAGCTTCTGTCTTTGCCAATTCTCACTTCATTTAGTGTTATCCCGTAGTCTTTGGGGATTACGGGATGTTTATCATTTAGTGCCAGGCACGCTTTATTGGCAGTCTCTTCCAAGGAAAGGCAGTAGGTGAGGTTGTTTAATGGTGCTACTTCCATGTCATTTAGAAAGTTCACCACTGTCGGTTTTGTTGTTAAGCTTATCAGTTCCCAAAGCTTTGCCAATACTGTCTTATCGGGGGTCTTTCCGATCAATACGATAACTTCTGTTTGCTTATCTTTGATTAGGTAATTCAAACAAGCGCAAAGCATTATTCCGCCTAATTCTTGCTTGCCATCTCTGCCACCGGTTCCAAAAGCTTGGGATATTCCTCTGCCACGATGTGTGATGCCCACACTTACTTCTTGTAAACCTGTGCCGGAAGCAGATACTATTCCAATCTTCCCAGGTGAAACAGCATTGGAAAAAGCAAGCGGAACACCGTTGATAATAGCTGTTCCACAATCGGCTCCCATCATTAAAAGACCCTTGGCGGCTGCTTTCTGTTTAAGTTTCAGTTCCTCTTCCATGCTTACATTATCCGAGAATAGCATTACATGCAGTCCCGCATCCAGAGCGTTATCTGCCTCTGTCGCTGCATATCTGCCGGCGACGGAAATAAGGCATAGATTGGCGATCTCCATTTTCTTTATAGCTGTGCTAATATTGTGTGCCGTCTTTGCTTTATCTTCATGCTTGGCGGGAGCAGCCCTTAACAATTCATCAGCTTTGCTTATAGCATCTTTTGCATTGCCATCGGCATCTGCTTTAACCACAATCACAATTTCGCTTTCTTTGGCTTCTTTTATGGCATCAACAAGCATATCGGTGGCAGCTAATATTTCTCTATTTTCTTTAGTTGCCATTATTGCAACGGCATCAATCACACCTTTCAGACTTCTTAATTCTTTGGATATCAGCATCAGCTTCACAGAATCCAGATACAAGCCCTGAACAATCGTTGCTTTAGCAATCATAATTCTTCCTTCTTTGGTTTTGTGTCCAATATATCTATATGAAACCCTGTGCCAAACAGCGCACAGGCAAGATAAAACCCGCTCAATTCGTCTGCACCCGAGCTTGAGCCTTGGCTTAGAATAGCTTCCATAGGTGCCTTAAAATCACTCTCAGGGTTGCATAAACTGTTTAGAAAGGACATCCAGTCACTATCCAAATCCAGAAGCAAAGCTTGCCATGCAAAGGTCATAATTAATGGGTCTTTGATCTCCGATTCATGGATAATTAAGTCCATGATTTTTGACAACCTTTTTTTTTGCACCACTTGCAACCACGACATCCCGCTAAGCATTCCAATTATAAAATCATCACCCGCTGGAGTTAA
>JALNXT010000331.1 GCA_023230245.1 Candidatus Cloacimonadota bacterium | reverse complement strand
CTATGCTTTCTGTGGTTGGCGTAGAATGTGGATTTATCGATTACCCCGGACACGTGATGCTGGTGTTCGATACAGGCATGAATTTGGAAGGTATTATGGAAAGCGGAATCGAGCCCAGCCACTTCATTTATTTGAATAATAAATACTGGGTGCCCCTGGAAACTACTCAACTTGGGAAGGGGAGCCTTTCCGAAAGCTGGCTTTACGCCATTAGATATTACGAAAACATCCTCGATCAAGGTACCTACCCTGATCTCATTGAATTCTCGGAAGCCCATAAGATGTATCCACCCGCCCCATTCAGCGAAGTCATCTCCAGCCGTCAGTTTGGCAAGACAAGCGAGACTTTGGCTTTTTATGCAAAGGATCTTGAGAATATAACCCTTCTGGGGCAGATTAGTCGCGAAGAGGAATTCCGCCAATCGCTTGCCAAATACCCAAATAACTTGGTGGTAGCCAATCAATATGCTTTTTGGTGCATGCAAAATGGCAAAATTAGCACCGCTGAAAGTGTGTGGCTTCAAGTCCTAAACAAAGATCCCCAAAACCTTACTGCCCTGGTAAACTTGGGAAACCTTTATTTTGGAACCGGTCAATATAACAAAGCCAGAACCCAATACCAAAATGCTCTTAAGGGAAACCAAGAAACTGATATGATTCTAAGGAACTTGTGTATTTTGGAATACCGCCAAGGCAACGCCAAAAAAGCAAGAGAGTATTTTGACCAACTAAAAGACCGCAACGTGATCAAGAATCTTGATCCCAAACTTTATTCAGACCTAATGAACCAAGGAGATTAACATGAAAAGAATAGCCTTGTCTATTGTTTTGTGCATTCTGGGAGTATCTCTGGTAGCTGCTCAAATTGGCAAAATCCGCTTTTTTACAGGCGAAGTGCAATATCGAGCCAGCCAAAACCAAGCCTATAAACCAGCTACCATAAACTTATCCGTATCAGAAGAGGGTTACCTAAAAACCGGCCCTGATTCGTCTGTAGAGGTTTTATGGACTAATGGTATCACTTCCACCGTGAATGCATCGAGCCAGGTAAATGTAAAAAAGCTTATGGAAGAAGCATGTTCCAAACAAAACTGGATGAACAAGCTGGAAAACAAAGTAGGCAATTTGAAGCTCCAAAACATCAAGCGTGCCTCTAGCACTGCCGGTATCCGCAGAGATGAAGCGGAGGTGCAAAAGGATAGCTTGCTTTTCTGGGTGCTTGATCCTCAGCAGGATATCAATGAAGCCATCGATTTGTTCGATTTGAAACAATATGCCAAAGCTGCCCCGCTTTTTGAGAAGGTGGTAACCCAAGCTCCCCTGAAAAAGGACGCTGAGTTGGCTCATGCCTATTTAATCCTCATTTACAATACCTTGGGAGAAAAAGCAAGTATGCAAAAGCACGTTCAAGCATTAACCCAAGATTTCCCTAATAGCACTACTTTGGACAGCCTTCCCACAGATTGATAATAACGGATGCGCATTCACCTTCGTTATGCACTGATCGTTATTGGAGTATTGCTCGGTTCTTTTTTGCTGTTGAGGCTGCCAATATCGAAGCAACTGTTTAAGATTGCCGATTTACGCATATATGATACGATCATTGATTTTGACAACGCCCTCTCTAACAAAGGGATGCAGGGTGTATATGACGATATCTGCATAGTAGATATAGATGAAACAAGCATTGCCACTCTGGGACAGTATTCAACCTGGAAGAACTTTTTATTCGCAGATTTGATAGACATTCTATCGGCAGACGAACCTATTGCCATTGGGCTGGATGTGTTTTTTACCGAACACGATAGCATCATTGGATACACACGCACCCGGCTTAAGGAATTCATGGATATTCCCAGCGGGGAAGCAGATCATCTAATCAACAAGCTAAGTTCGGATGCGGTATTGGCAAAATCAATTGAGCGTGCCGGCAACGTATATCTGGCAATGTACAACAGCAACGATAACACCCCGCCAAAACCGCTACCTTCGATCGTCAGCACCTGGGATGTAAAGCCAAAGAGTTATTTACTTTTAAACAATCTCCATCCCCCCATCCCAGAGTTTTCTGATGTAGCAGCGGGAGTGGGATTGGCAGATATTGAGCCTGATGAATCTGGCGTAATACACGACTTTCCTTTGTTTCTGGGGTTAAAGGACAAGTTTCTGCTAAACTTCAGTTTCCAGATGTGCTTAGATTTATTGGGGGTGGATCGCATAGAGACCGCCAACACCTGTAAGCTATTCTCCGGCAAAGAAATGGTAAGAGAAATCCCCCTCAGTCCCGATGGCAGTTGTTATTTCAAATACTATGGAGAGCAGCGTTCTTTCCGTTATATCTCATTTTCGGATGTGCTTAGGCAGCGGATTCAGCCGGGTTATTTCAAAGATCGCATTGTTCTGGTGGGTTCTTCGGCTTCAGGGCTTAGGGATATCAAAAGCACGCCTCTGGATGCCAATTATCCCGGTGTGGAGCTACATGCAACCCTCATCCGCAACGTATTGGAAAGCACCCACATTCGGTGGCTAAGTATTTGGTGGGTATTGGGGATAGATTTATGTTTACTGATCTTGTTGGTGCTGATTATCCGCAATGCTAAGCCTTTTTTATCGATCGGTGTTTTCACGCTCGTCACCATTATAATCTTTCCGGTCTTTTATCTAATGTTCGTAACCGCTAATCTAAGTTTATCTTACACAGCCATTTTGCTCCCTTGGGTAATAGGTTTCACCAGCATTTTCAGTGCTCAATCTCACGATCAGATTATGGAAAAGAAAAAGGTGCGCAATGCCTTTGAACACTACGTTTCCAGGGACGTAATCGGGCAGATCATGAAAGGTTCGCAAAGTCTTTCGCCAGGCGGAGAAAAGAAGACGGTTAGCATTATGTTTGCGGATGTGCGCAATTTCACCAGCTATTGCGAAAAGCTTAGCCCCGCAGAGATAACAGGCTTTATGAACCGCTATTTCAACGAAGCTACGCAGATGATTGTGGCAAACCGTGGCTTACTGGATAAATACATCGGAGATGCCGTCCTTGCCCTGTATGGAGCCCCTCTCCCCTATCCCGAATTTGCCTTCAATGCGGTGA
>JALNXT010000330.1 GCA_023230245.1 Candidatus Cloacimonadota bacterium | reverse complement strand
GCCGGAGTGCAGTTGCTCGCGAATAATGGCATGGGTCTTTTCCAGATTTGCACTTCGAATGTTTTCTATCACCACAATTATCTGGTTGGTGAGAGCCGAAAGCAGGTTAATAATACGTCCTGAGAAATAGTGCGAACCGCTTTTACAGAATAGTAACACTGCTCCCAGAGTATTCTTCCTTATCGATAACGGCATCACGAGTATATTATTATAGTTAGGCGCAAAGTGGGGCTGTTTATAATTCTCCAGTTTATTACTCCGATAAACTTCGCCGCACAAGCCTTGGAACTGTTCGTGATTGCTATCTTCCTGCGAATAGTTATTAAATATCTTATATTCCCATGCATCGGGTAGGTTGGGATTGGCATGCAGGCACAATATCCCGCCATCCGCCTCTGATATCTCTACCAGGCTGGATAGCGATTGCTCTATCAACACATCCAAATCGCTAATCGTATTTAGCTTTTGGGTGTTCTCATAAAACTGGTTCAGTAAGTTTTCCTCAAACTTCACCTCTTCCATCTGATTGGAATACTCTCTGGAAATCCGCTGCATCAGAATGTCATTCTGTTCCAAGAGCTTGATTGAGCCATATTTCTGGATTATCTTTTTGTTGTTTTTAAGTATCTGCAGAGCCTGTTCCCAATCCTGCAAATCCAGCAGTACTCCGGCTAATTCGTAATTTGCCAGTGACAGTTCGTAATTGGTTCCTGCCCCCACAAACAGCTTGATAGCTTCGTTAAGATGCTCTTTTGCCGCTTCGGGATTCTTGCGTTCCAGCAAGGCACGCAAATAGTATGCTTTCCCAATTTCGAAAGGTTGGTTTTGTTCGGTTGCTAGTTTTATCGCTTCACTGATATAATAATCCGCACTCTCAATATTGTGGGTCATGATAAAGTAAAACGCCTGTTTTTGACAGCCTTCTATGATCTTATTGCGGGCAGCCAGGGATTTGAAAAAGTCGAAGCTCTCCACCAGGTATCTATAGGCATCTTTGAATTTATGGAGCTTGGTTAAAACGCTACCAAGGTTACCGTATAGCTCTGCTTTAATGAAATCATCCGAGACGGAAGGCAATAGCTCCAAACCTTTGAACAACAAATCATAAGCCAGGTTAAGTTCATCTTGCTTCTCATACACTTCGCCCAGGTTATTAAAGCTCCGCAGCAAGCCATCATTGAAGCTGCTGTCTTGAGATTTCTTGATCGCTTGTTCATAATGCGAAATCGATTCCTTCCAATCCCCTTTCTTGAAGTATAGAGCTCCCAGATTGTTCAGAGACGCTATGATATTGCGGTAAAAGCCAAATTCTATCGCCGTTTCCAGGGATTTCTTTAGCGCCTCTTCAGATCTATCAAACTCGCGATGATCCATCAGGTTTACCCCGATGTTGTTGTAGATATTGATGATATTATAGGGTTCGCTTAATAGTTTCTGAATCGTCAATGCTTCTTCAAGATAGTAAATGGACTTCACGGGATCGCCTTTATCTGCCATCAAACCACCCAGGTTGTTATAACATACCGAGATCCCATTCAAGTTAAAATGCTGCTTTTCCATTTCCAGGCTTTTCAGGAAATGCGTTTCGCTTCTCTCCCAATCGCCTTGGAACATGTACAACACCCCTAAGTTGTTATACACTGCCGCCAGCCCCTTCTGATCTGTGGCTAAGTTATACAGTTTTTCGGCATCTCTAAAGGCTTCTTCCGCCTGATCCCATTCGTTTATATAATAGTGTATCTTGCCCCGTATTTTCCGTGCTTCTGCCTGGATGCCATACCTTTGTTTTTGGTTTTCTATACTTCCCATAGAGTGCAGCACCGTATCCAAAGCTTCAAATGCATCACTAAACGCTTCACTCTCGGTTAATATCTCCGCCTTCAGCAGCAATATCTTAGCTCTCCAGAGGGGATCAATGGTGGCGGGCGAATACTTCTTTATTATTTCCAGACCAAAGGCAGATGAATTTACGGCAAAGAGATTGTTGGCAAGATGATAGACTATGTGTTCTGCTGGCAGATTATTCTCAGTGCAGATATGCAATGCTTCCCGAAAGTGATCTACCGCCTTTTCTTTCTGATTGGAATTGGAGTATGCCATCGCGATCTTCTGCATACTTTCCAGTTTATTTGCCGCTGTATTACTGTTATGCAACACATATTCTTCCAACAGCAACAAACTCTCAGAATCGTTAAGTAAGGTCAGTTCATTAATCATCTGCGCAAAAAGAGATGCATTATAACTCTTGAAAAGCATCAATAAGCGTACCTGCACCTGACTGAATCTCTTGTTCTTTTCCAAATAATCCATCAGTTTGGAATTTAGGGCAGGGGTGAATTGTTCTGGATTTTTCTGTAACCATTCTGCAAAAGCACCCTTTTTCTGGATGCAGCAATATACTTCAGGACAAGTGATTAGCCCCAGTTCTTTCAGATAAGTTTTATCCGTCTTCAATCCCTTGGGGTTAGCTAAAGCTTCCTGCAGTTCATCCTTATTTACGCCATCCAGAGCGTACATGGCAACCATCACTTCTTTTTGGGAAGCTGAAAGTGATGCCAAAGACTGATGGTAAATATCCCGTGCATCGAAGGTCTGCTCCAGATACGGGCTAAGATCAAACTTGCCGTTTGCTAGCATTTCGCGGAATATCCGCTCTATTATCATCAGATTACCGGAAGTTATCCGCTGGAATATCTCACTCTCGCTGACATAAGAAAACTCTTCATTGGGAAATGCAATCTGTAAAAGTCGCTGGCAATCTTCCACTCCCAATGGGGGGATATGCTCCACCTCCGAAAATGGGAATAGCCGTTCCTGAGAAAAGGCAACTATTTGAATACCTGTCTCGGGAAGATACTGCACCAGGTATTGCAAATAATCCTGAGTGTATTTATCCAGCACATCACAATCGTCTATTACCAGCAGCATCGCTTTAAAGAAGCCTTGTTCCGCAAGACGCTCTGTGATAAAATAGAAGAAATCAAACTTGTTGGTAGATTTGATATTATCTTGAAACTCAGCATATAAAACATGTAATCCTGCCTCATCCACATTGCTTAAGACCTGGATTAGCTCTGTAAAGTGGTTCAAATCAAGGGGGTGAGGAGAAAATAAAACTATCTCT
>JALNXT010000329.1 GCA_023230245.1 Candidatus Cloacimonadota bacterium | reverse complement strand
CGTTTATCAGCTTGAAAAAGGCAAGCCCTACCTGGTAAACGGCACCGTGAAACACTTGCTTTTACTTGCGCCACCTGAAGCCTTAGATAGCCTGGGCATCACCCTAAATCATGGTGATGAACTTAGCGTCCAAGCTGCCGAAACTAAGGGAGCATTGCTCGTTACATGTATTAGGAAGGGTAATGATGTATTTTCTCTCCGTACTGTCGATCTTAAGGATAATTACTACGATGAAGCTTCCACGGTGAAGGTAATCCCTGCCGAGTGTATTGGCTGCAAGCTATGTGTGGCACCCTGTCCAGTAGGCGCAATCACGATGGTAAATGGCAAAGCCCAAATAGACCCCGCCAAATGCGTTTCCTGCGGGATTTGCATAGATGGTAACGGTAAATTCAAGGGTTGTCCGGTTCGCGCGATTCGTAGATAAAACAGTAACGTAAACCTATTGCTTTTTTTCAGGGAGTGTTTTGTGAGATTTAGTCTTTGTATTATATTTGTGGCGATAAGTGCTGGCTTGTTTGGCGCATGGGATTGGGCATATTCAATTGGTGCCGCAAGTATGGAGCGCATTTGGGATATCAATTGTGATTCCCAATCAAACATTTATGCCGTGGGCGATTTCACCGATTCACTTTGGGTAGATAATCAATCCTATTCCGGCTTTGGCTTGTCTGATAGTTTTGTGGTTAAATATAGTAACTCGGGGGAGGTTCTTTGGGTAAAGACATTTGGCTCTGCTTCAGAAGATGTGGCTCTTAGTGTTGGCATAGATGCTGTGGGAAACTGCTATGTAGGTGGCTATTTCGTGGATACATTAACGTGCCAAGATACTAATGTCGTTTCCAATGGCATGTGGGACGCCTATGTGGCAAAGTTTGATCCCTTGGGTAATCTTATCTGGCTCCGCTCCTTTGGCGGCACCATGAATGATATTGGCTATGGTCTTGCAGCTTCCCCATCAGGAAGAGTGTATGTAACAGGATGGTTCGCAGGTACGATCAGCTTTCCGAATGGCAGCTCCATTACCAGCGCAGGAGGCAGCGACGTATTCTGCTGTGCCATGGACACGGATGGCAACTATTTCTGGGCACAGCGCGGCGGCAGGGAAAGCGTGGAATACGGCTACGAAGTTGCCTGTGATGATGCCGGCAATGCCTATGTAACAGGAGTCGCCAGCTTGGGTTCTGTTTTCGGAGCTTTCACTCTCTCCAGTGATGGCATGTTTGTCTGCAAATATAACCCCGATGGAATTGAGCAATGGCTAGCCCCAAGTTCCGGAGCTTCGGTAATAGATATTGCCGTTCAGCCTCTTGCTAACAATGATCAATATGGCATGGTCTGCGGAAGATTAACTAACAGCGGCAGCATTGGCAGCTTTTCTTACAGTACCTTAAATGGAAGCGATGATGCATATTGGGCGAAGTTCGATGCTTATACTGGTAATTGGATTGATATGCAGTCTTACGGTGGCATACTTTCAGACAAGGGCAAGGATGTGGATTGCGAGGATTATCCCGCTTTCCTAGCGAGTTTTGAAGGTGATGCTGTGTTCGGGAGCAATAACTTCAGCAGCAACGGGGAAAGCGATATAGCACTTGGATTTGGTTCTGGTCATATGAATTTTACTGCTGTGGGAGGAGATAATAGCGAAATCCCCACCAGTATAAAAATCCTCCCCAATGGCAAGATAGCAATTGCCGGCTGGCATTTTGGCTTAACCCAATTTGGTGATTTTACCTTAGACACCGGCAATGTTGCCAATTTAAACGCTTTTATAGCGTGCTATAGCACCCAGAGTAGCAGTGACGACCCGATTGCTAACCCCAATGCGATCTCATTGAGTCCCAATCCCTTCCATAACAGCCTTAAAATAACCATAGATAAAACCGGTTTAGCACCCATGACAGTAGATATTTATAATCTCAAAGGCCAAAAAGTGCGCTCCCTATCATCCGAAGATGATAGGGATGACGAACGTATATTCTATTGGAATGGACAAGACATGCATGGTAAAACTTGCAGCTCTGGTGTTTATTTACTTAAAGCGGGTCCTTCACTAAGCAGGACACTTAAGCTAAACTAGTGTGATGTGTTGCAGCGGAACTCCGGTGTCCTCAACTGAGAGGTAAACCGGCGTCCACGCCGGTGTTTCGTCACTGCCGAAGAGGACTTCGGCAGACCCCTCCGGCCAGGAGGCAGGAGCTCCGGGATCGGCAGCTTCAGTTCTTCATTCTGGCTACAAGTGAAGCGACATGTTTCCCTTGGAATCTCGCACCCTGAAGTTCGTTTTCGGAAGGCATTCTGCTGCCATCGCCGCCGGCTATGGTGGATGCTCCGTAGGGTGAACCCCCGCTCATTTCGGTTATAATGGTCTGTCCCGCAAAGCTATAGGGCAATCCCGCAATCAACATGCCATGGTGCAGCAATACCGTATGAAAGCTTAAAATGGTAGATTCTTGTCCGCCATGCTGGGTTGCGCTGGAGGTGAAGACGCTGCCAATCTTACCGATTAGAGCACCTGCTGCCCACAAACTGCCCGTTGCGTCCAGAAATGCCTTCATTTGGGCGGTCATGTTACCAAAACGGGTAGGGGAACCAAAAATAATGGCATCATAATCTGCCAGCTCATTTACAGATGCAATTGGCACTTCGCTAAAAGCGGTTTGTGCCTGAGTGGCACCCATCATTTCGATAACTTCGGGACTAAGAGTTTCGGGAACTCTTTTTAGTTCCACATCCATGCCTTCTATTTGTTTGGCACCTTCCACTACGGCTTTCGCCATGTGGTAGATATGCCCATAAGTCGAGTAAAACAGTACTAATATCTTCATTATGTTCACCTGATTAGTGATTTCGATACCGACAATCTAATCAGAATCTCCCATTAAGCGAGTGGGATTATGCTAACAACTGCTTTACGGTGCCAATAAACTCGTCTATGTGCTCTTCTAAAGTATTGAAACTGCACATCAAGCGTACTTCATTGCGGGCTTCGTCCCATGTGTAGAACAGGTATTTTTCCTGTAAGGGAGCGATCAGCTTTTCCGGCAGGATGGCAAAGAGGGCGTTTACATACACTTCCTGAGTGATGGTGATCTCCGGTATTTCGCTTAAACGCTGGGCAA
>JALNXT010000328.1 GCA_023230245.1 Candidatus Cloacimonadota bacterium | reverse complement strand
CCATTTGCGGATGACGGGTAAACTGGTGTTTTCTAGCTTGGCAGATGAACCGCTATTGCACGAAAGAGCACGCTTTACACTTGGCAACGGAGAAGTAGTGCATTTCATAGACCCGCGTACCTTTGGCAAAATAATCCTGTGCCCTACCGATAATCTGCATCATTATATGCCGCTCTTGGGCATGGAGCCGTTGGATAGTGGCTTTACTCCCGCTGCGCTGTCCGCTGCCCTCAAAGGCAAAAAAGCACCTATTAAAACAGCGCTGCTAGATCAACGAATTATCGCCGGATTGGGAAACATCTATGTGTGTGAAATCCTGTACCGTGCCGGAATATTGCCATCCGTACCCGCAGGAAAGGTGAACGCCAAGGACATCGCGAAAATAGTTCATGAAACCATAATCGTACTCTCTGAAGCCATTCAGATGGGTGGCACTAGTATCTCGGATTTCAGGCGGATAGACGATAAAAGCGGAGAGTTTCAGCACTTTTTAAGGGTTTACCAGAAGGCAAATTGCCCCAAGGGACATAAGATAGAACGTGTTGCCATGGCGGGAAGAGGGACTTTCTTCTGCCCTATTTGCCAAAAGTAACACAAAAAACAACTTGACTGTGCATAATATCTGCTATATCTTGTCTTATAGACATGCGCAGAACAAAGAATAAAAAACTAAGCTGGAGGAATAATGATCAGCCAAAAACTACAAGATGCGATTAACGCACAGATAAACCGTGAACTATACTCAGAATACCTTTATATTAGTATGCAGGCGTGGTTTGCCTCCCAGAACCTGGATGGCTTTGCAAATTGGATGGACGCTCAAGGCAAGGAAGAACGCTTCCATGCCATGAAGTTCTTTAACTATATTATCGAACGTGGCGGAAAGGTAGAGCTGAAAGCAATTGCCCAACCTACAGTAGATTTTCAGACACCCCTGAATGCCTTCCAAGCTTCGCTGGAACACGAACAATTCGTAACCAGAAGCATCAATGACTTGATGGACATCGCCATTGAAGAAAAAGATCATGCCAGCAAGGGAGTATTACAATGGTTTGTGGACGAGCAAGTGGAAGAAGAAGCATCCGTGGATAAAATCGTCAATCGCCTTAAGATGGTTGGTGACAATGCCCATGCCGTGTTTATGATAGATGCCGAATTGGCACAGAGGGTATTTACCCCTCCTGTCGCACCTGCATAAGCTAAATAACCTTGTGAGGGAAGCGGTTGCAACAATAGCATGCTTCCCTCACTAATTTATACGAGGATTGTATGATTCCTTTGAGTTTAGATAATTTATATCCGCTGGTTTTCCAGAATGCCGTTGTTGCAATCGCAGTAACTGATTCTGAAGGTAAGTTTATCAACGTAAATCCCGCTTGGTGTGAATATATGGGCTATAGCGCAGAAGAAGCTTTAACCCTTAAAGTGAAAGACGTAACACCCGAAGAAGATCAAGATACCAGTAGTAAAAGTTTTGTATACTTAACGGAAGAAAGAGGGCGTTCAATCCGTAAGCAACGCCGGTATCAGAGAAAGGATGGGTCCGTTTTCTTGTCTGATTTGCATGTCGCAGGGCTTTTTGATGATAACGGAGAGGTGATTGGCCTAATAGCAGTTTTCGTAAACATCGATAAACAGATTCAAGCAGAACAAATCCAAGCACAATTACTTAACAACATGGAACTGATTAACCAAGAGCTTAGCGAAGCCAATAAAGAACTGGAAAAGCTTGCCCGGCACGATACCCTTACGGGACTCTATAATCGCCGTGTTTTAGATGATATCCTGCATCGTGAAGGCTTACGTTCGCAGCGGACAAAGCGTGGATTTGGCATTGCCATTGCGGATATTGATAATTTTAAACATATTAATGACACCTACGGCCATGATTGTGGCGATACCGTGCTAAAAGAGTTGTCGCACATCTTTTTGAATGGCATTCGGACAACAGATACCACGGGACGTTGGGGTGGTGAAGAATTCCTCTTTATCTTCCCCGAAACATCGTGCCAGGGTGCTTTAATTGTGATCGAGAGAATCCGCAGCACCATAGAAGCACTTACCTTGAATTGCGGGGAAAAAGAGATAAAGATTACCTGTACTATCGGTCTCAGTTACCACCATGGCGACATAGAGACCAAAAACATGATTGAAGAAGCCGATAAAGCACTATACGAAGGAAAACGCAGCGGCAAGAACAAGGTTGTCTGCTATCAGGATATTTGCAGCTTAGAAGAATAAAGCTATGCTATAGCAATTAGCCTTCGAACTTTTGTGCTACAGTGCGGGATTTGAATAGCTTGGCAATTCTAATATCCATTTGTGTTTGTAATGCTGGAATCTTATGTTTCAATTTGGCAGTATCCACCGTCTCAGCATTGAACATAGGAACGTCTAAATCTTTCAGTGAAGCCAGGAAATCTGCAGCCTCTGAGTTCCAATAAGGAATCTCGGCACTGTTGGGATGAATCCAACCTAGTGTGTAGAACAACCTCATCAGTTCATTAATAGTAGCCGAGAGAGCGGGATTCTTGCTGTGTGTAACATGCCCCATATCGGCTAAAGCAGTACCATCCAGCTCCATGTAACCCGGTGCCGGGATAAGTAGATCCACCGGAGCCTGCTCATCCACAAAGCAAACTAGTGCTACGCTAAACTTGGCTTCGTCAGCTTTTTGGGGATAGACACCGTAGCCAAGGGCAAACTCTGTAGGCGAGCAAGTACTCATATTCGGGCGCATAGCCAGCATCCCAAGATGATTCCGGAAATCGGTACTTAGCAGGATGTTATTTTTATAGGAAGCCTCCGGTAATTGCCACAAGGAAAAGGCATCAGCTTCTGAAATACGGTTTTGGTTATAGATAAACAGCATGTTAGCATTGGGTTTCAGGTCGCTTATCTCAGCATATTTGGCGTCGGCAAAGTTACTGTACGCACCTTCAGGGTAACCCACAAGAATCAGCTTCTTACCTTGTAATTGCTTCAAACGCAGCAAAGTAGCAAGGGTTTGGTTTAGCTCACCGATAAGCACGTATTCGCTAAAGTTATCCAAAACGGCATATGGGTCTTTTTGGGGCTGCAGACTAAGATAGCTATCGCTAAAGCTAGCATAGTCGGGATTAGCATGTAGGGGTTGGGAATAG
>JALNXT010000009.1 GCA_023230245.1 Candidatus Cloacimonadota bacterium | reverse complement strand
TTTGGCTCCCGAACTTGCTGTGGGCAGGTTTTGTTACAACAGCGATACAGAGATAGCCAATTTCTTGAATAAGGTGATGAGCTATATGCTTGCTCCCGTGGAAAGTGAGCTAAAGTCTGCTTTCTTCGCAGGTGAGTGGCTTTGGGAGGGACCAACCTGGGCTGGTGATTACATGGACGAAATGATCGGCGGTAGCTCTGCAAACGGTTACACAACCGTTGGAGTTCCCACATCATGGAATATTGACACTTTATACGATCGCACCTATGGTGCCGCTGATTCTTGGGGAGCAACCCAGATACGCCCTAAATTATCTTTGGGCGCAAACTTTGTAAATCATCTGGGACACTCTAACACCACCTATAATATGAGGCTTTCCAATAGCCAGGTTAGCTCGACAAGCATTACCAACAACGGCGCAAACCATAATTTTTCCATCTACTTCTCTCAGGGTTGCTATGCAGGCGCATTTGATAACCGTGACACAGAACCGGGCAACTATACCAGTGATTGTATCACAGAGAAATTCACTTCCATCTCTACAGCAGCAGCAGCCATGATTGCCCATTCCAGATATGGATGGGGAACACAAGGTAGTACTAATGGGGCTTCACAGAATTTTCACCGAGAGTATAATGACGCTATCTTTGGCGAGAACATTCACGAGCTTGGCTATACGCTGGTGGATTCTAAAATTGACAATATCCCTTATGTAACAGGAGCAGCCGTGATGTACTGGGTAGATTATGAAACTAACCTTTTTGGTGATCCGGCTATGATGCTATGGACAGATCAACCTCAGTTAGTAACGGCAACTATCCCCACCCAATGGATGATGGGATTGAATTACTATCAAATCTTCACCAACGCACCCTATGGGGAGTTTATTCTGAAAGATGAAGCCACTACAATATATCAATCTTATGCAGACGCTAATGGGCTGATCACGGTGAATATGTTTAGTAACCTTACCCCCGGCAACTATCAGATATATATCAACGCTCCCAATTTCTATTCCTACGAAACTTCCATAAACGTAGTAGCAGCGCAAATGCCCTATATTGTCTGTAACAATTATCAGTTTAATGATGCAGATGGCTTACACCACACCGGCGAGATACTTACGGTAGATTTCTATGCCAAGAATGTAGGCTTGATTGATCTTGGAACTCCCGGAACAATTACCCTTAGTTCCACATCACCGAATATCCAGATTTTGAGCGGAACAACTGTGCTAAATAACATCGCTACAGGCGATTCCCTGGCTATAAACACAGCTTTCCAGTTTAAAATCGTAGGGAACTTCACCGATGCAAGCAGAGCTAAGCTGATATTCACCGCAAATTATGCAAATCAAGTATCACAATCTGTGGTTTACCTTCCGCTGAATGCTCCGGATTTGCGCATTACGTCCTATCAATTGAACAACAATTCCACCGCGATTATGCCAGGAAACAACCCTACCCTTAGTATAAATTTCGCCAATACAGGTAGCGGTAATGCCGAAAGCCCGATGCTTATTTTATTACCGGAATCAAACTATGTAACGCTTTCCGAAACTGAGCTTTTCTTTGCACCGCTTGCGCATAATTCTACTATTTCAATGGCGAATGCCCTCACCGTGCACGTTAGCCAGAATGCACCCTTAGATACCAATATAGTTATCAATTATATCTTGAGCGCAGAGAATGGCAACACTCTTGAAGGCTCTTTCATAGTGCATGTCGGCGCATTATATTTTAGCTTTGAGCCAGATTTCCAGGGATGGGAAACAGTTAATCTAAATGCTTCTTACACAAACCAATGGCATCGCTCCAATAACCGTAATCATACGCTGAATGGTATTTATGCGATGAAATTTGGTGGGACAGGGACGGCGCAATACTCTGGCAGTGCTTATGGCGCATTGGAAAGCCCTGCTCTGGATGTATCTCCCAATTGCCAGCTAAAGTTTTACCATTGGATACAAGCAGAGAATCATGATACCAATACCGCTTTCGCTTGGGATGGTGGCTTGGTGCAAATGCAGTTAAATGGTGGCGCATGGACGCAAATCACCCCTGTGGGAAACTATCCTTACCGCATTTACAACAACCCTGCATCTCCCTTTGCTAGCAATACTTATGTTTATTCAGGCAGCTTCGATTGGACAGAAGCTATTTTCGAGCTTGGCGACGTTAGTGGCACTGCTAAATTCCGTTGGATATTTGGAAGTGATGGCTTGGTTGGCGGTGAAGGCTGGTATATCGATGATGTTAAAATTGTGGGCTTAGGCTCTGCAAACGAAGATGAAGTATTATCTGTAAAAGAAGTTCTGCTTTCTGATAACTTCCCCAATCCCTTTAATCCCAATACCACCTTGCGTTTCAGTTTACCCACTGATTTGCCTGTCGCTCTGGATATCTTCAATGTGAAAGGGCAGCTTGTCCGCAGATTAATTGATGCACCGCTCAGCCGTGGACATCATGATATCGTATGGGATGGCTCGGATGCCAATAATCACAGCGTAGCCAGCGGGATATATTACTATCGGATAATCACTCCTATGGGAACTAAAACCAAGAAAATGTTAATGATGAAATGATGAGACTTTCTCGAACTACAAAAGTAGTTGTGCTCACCGGTGCTGGCATCAGTGCAGAATCTGGAATTCGCACTTTTCGTGAGTCCGGCGGTTTGTGGGAAAATCATAAGGTGGAAGATGTCGCCACGTGGAGTGGTTTTGAAAAAGACCCCGCGTTAGTATGGAAGTTCTATCGCCAGAGATGGGAAGATAGCAACTCCACAAAGCCTAATGCAGCACATTATGCCCTGGTGGAAATGGAGCATTATTATGCACAGCACTTCAGTTTGGTAACCCAAAATGTGGATGGTTTGCATAGTGCCGCAGGTAGCAAAAACCCCCTTGAGATGCATGGAAACTTGAATTCTTGTTTTTGCACCACATGCAGAGCCAAGTTTAAGCTGCATGATACCGACCCTGATATTGCAATTCCCCTATGCCCCAAATGTGGTGCCTATCTTAGGCCTGATATTGTGTGGTTTGGGGAAATCCCCTATTTCTTATCCGAAATCGAGCATAGCCTCAAAAAGTGTGATGTGTTTATCATCATTGGCACTAGTGGGCTTGTATATCCAGCTGCGGGCTTTGTGATGACTGCAAAGCTGATGGGAGCAAAGACTATCGCCATAAATCTGGAAGCACCCGATAATCTATCCTTTATCGACGAATTCCATCAAGGCAAATCTGGAGAGGTGCTCCCTGCTTTAGTGAAAGAATGGACAGCTCCATAATAGGATGCCTGCGTCCTTGCAGGCAAGGCCTATCGACGCCCTCGTCGGTAGTCAAAAGAAACTGGGGGTGAGGACACCCACAGGCCTTTCCGGCCAGGAGACCTGAATTCCAATGGAGACCGGAACTCCCAAGTAGCGTAGGACTCCGTTCCTGCGAATGAATTTTAACGACAGCCTACCTCGGCTGTTAGCACTCGAGGCGAGTGCTGTTACTGTATGTCTGGAGACGGTCTGCCTATCGCATAATAACTGAAACCCAACTCGCGTACGATCGAAGGATTGTATAAGTTTCTCCCGTCGAATATCACCTTGCTCTTTAAGAGATCAGCTATCTTGGTAAAATCAGGATAGCGGAATTGGTGCCATTCTGTAATTAGCAACAGTGCGTCGGCATTTTCCAGAGCCTGATATTCGCTGTCGCAAAGTATCACCTTAGGGTTGTTGTTAAAGATGCGAGCAGCTTCGTTCATGGCAACCGGATCATAAGCTTTAATGGTGGCACCCAGGGCAATAAGTTCATTGATAATCACCACAGAAGGAGCTTCACGCATATCATCTGTCTGAGGCTTGAAGGCTAAGCCCCAAATAGCAAAACATTTACCGCTAAGATTGGTGCCAAAGTGTTTCTGTACCTTCTGTACGAGAATCATTTTTTGTCTTGCATTAACTTCTTCGACTGCTTTTAGAATTAGGGAATCATAACCTTTTTGGTCTGCCATGTGTATAAGCGCTTTTATGTCTTTGGGAAAACAGCTTCCGCCATAGCCCACCCCGGGGTAGATAAACTGATAGCCTATCCTGGTGTCGCTTCCAATACCACTGCGAACTTCGCTTACATCTGCACCGTATTCATCGCATAAGCGTGATATCTCGTTGATAAAGGATATCTTTGTGGCGAGAAGTGCATTGGCTGCATATTTGGTCATCTCAGAGGAGCGAATATTCATTACCAATACTCTGTCACGTGTCCTGCAAAAAGATGCATATAAGGCTCTCATTGTTTCGCCCACTTCCACTTTATCGGTGCCAATAACCACTCTGTCGGGTTTCATAAAGTCATCTATTGCAGATCCTTCTTTAAGGAATTCGGGATTAGACACTACGTCGAAGGGGATATCAACCCCTCTTTCTCGCAGAACCTCTAGCATCTTGTTTCGCACCAAATCAGCAGTTCCAACCGGTACCGTAGATTTGTTAACAATAATTTTAGCTGCATTCATTAAAGAGGCTATCTCTGAAGCTGCGGCTAGCACATATTGCAAATCAGCAGAGCCATCTTCATCAGGGGGAGTGCCTACAGCGATAAAGATTATACGAGATTCATCCACCGCTGTTTTCATATCGGTGGTGAAAGACAGCCTTCCTGCAGCCACGTTCCGGTTTACCATTTCTTCCAAACCAGGTTCGTGAATGGGTATCTTACCGGCATTCAGCATGCTAATTTTGTTTTCGTCTTTATCAACGCATATAACATTGCTACCCATCTCTGCAAAACAAGCACCGCTTGTTAGCCCTACATATCCGCTGCCAATTACTGCTAGTTTCATAATCTATCCATTGTTACTAATTTGTTTGAAGTATGCAATTACCTGTTCCAAACCATCTTTCAGGTTTGTATTTGGTTTCCAGTTTAAAATCGCTTTTGCTTTTGATATATCTAAGAGAGAAACCCTTAGGTCGCCCTTTCTGGCATCACTAAAAAGAGGGGCAATATGGGTCTGTAATAGGCTATCTATTTCATTGTATAAATCTACTGTAGTAGTCGTTACGCAGGTTCCAATATTGAAAGCCTGATTAGTACCTTTATCCAGAGCTGCTAAGTTAGCTTTCACCACATCTCCCACATAAACATAATCGCGTATCATGCCTCTGGGTTGGTCTGGATACCTGCATATAGATGGTGTTTTGCCGGCCAGCAACAGTTCTACAAAGAGAGAAACAACCCCTGCCTCGCCATGCGACACCTGCCTGGGTCCATATACATTAGCATAACGCAGAACCGTGAAATCCAGATCATATTGATGGTGGTAAAACTCCAGATATCTTTCGCCCATCAGCTTGTGAATAGCGTAAACTGATAGTGGTTTGGGAGGATAAGTCTCGGTTGTGGGCGTTTGGTCCGCTTCTCCGTACATAGCGCCACCAGAAGAGATGTAGATAAGCTTCTTAACCGGGTACTTAACGCAATTTTCCAGAATATTGATCACGCCTTTCACATTCACTTCGGCGTCATATATGGGATTCGTTATTGAGAGTGGCACACTTACCTGAGCTGCATGATGATTCACTATATCCGGTTGTTCAGTTTCGAATACTTGCCCAATTGCCGGGTCGCAGATATCCATTTGATAGAAAGTGGCTTTGGGGTTTAGATTACGGAGTTGCCCGCTAGACAGATTATCTATAATTACGACATCATGTCCCGCTTCCAAATACGCATCAGCAACATGAGAGGCAATGAATCCGGCTCCACCGGTAAGAAGTATTTTCATGCTTAGCCCTCTACAATCTCATATTCACCTAAGACTTTCACATCTTTGGGATTTATCTTCACCAAAACTGCCTGATGCAGCATATTCACTTGCAAATGAACTTCCGAAAGCTTCTCGTGGCTTTCAACAACGCCCTTTGTGCCCTTAAAAGCACCAGCAGTAATCTCCACTTCCAATCCTTTTGATAGCCAAAAGCCTGGCAGAACGTCAGCTTTTTTAGTTTTACTTTTGTTGAGGTTAAGTAGATCATCAAGGAGTTCTCTCTGATCCACCACCTTAATAAAGCTAACAACATAACCCGATATGCTTAGCGTTTGCCTTTGGGGAATATCCAAAATAACAAACAGATAGCCGGGAAACATCACGTTGGCAAAATTCACTTTCCGGCGTTGGTATATCCTGCTAGCGGTAAACTGTGGCAGGTAATAAGTAATCTCGTTTTGCCTTGCATATTCCGCAAGTTTCTTTTCACAGCGGGGCTTTGTGTGAATCACCACCCATCTGGAATCGCCTTCGGGGAGTATTAATTCGCCATACAATTCATCAATTAGAACGGGTGTGTGTGTCGCCATAGCTTAGTAACGGTAAAGATCGCTTTTATAAGGCCCCTCAATGGGAACGCCTATATATGAAGCTTGTTTTTTGGAGAGCGTGGTAAGCTGAACACCAAGCTTGGCAAGATGCAATCTCGCCACTTCTTCATCCAGATATTTCGGAAGGGTATAAACGCCAAGTTCGTGTTGCTCTGCCCACAGATTCATCTGCGCTAATACTTGGTTGCTAAAGGAACAGCTCATCACAAAAGAAGGATGCCCCGTGGCATTGCCAAGGTTTACCAAGCGCCCTTCCGAAAGCAAGATAATCGCCTTATCATTGGGGAGTTTGATCAAATCCACTTGAGGTTTAATATTGACCTTTTCCACATTTTCCAATTCGAAAAGCTTAGTCACTTGGATCTCATTATCAAAGTGCCCGATGTTGCATAAGATAGCATTGGATTTCATTTTCATCATGTGGTCAACGCGAATTACATCACAATTGCCTGTTGCCGTTACAATGATATCTGCTTCTTCAATCACGTTATCCAAGATATTTACTTCGAATCCTTCCATAGCTGCCTGTAGCGCACAAATGGGATCTATTTCACTGACAATTACCCTTGCTCCGAAACCGCGCATGGATTGTGCGCAACCCTTGCCCACATCACCATAACCGCAAATCATCACAATCTTGCCAGCAACCATGATGTCTGTACCGCGCTTAATGCCATCAGCTAAGGACTCACGGCAACCATAAAGATTATCAAACTTTGATTTAGTAACTGAATCGTTCACATTGATCGCGGGGAACAGCAATTCACCCGCGGAAAACATCTGATACAAACGATTTACACCAGTTGTGGTTTCCTCGCTTACACCCTTTATTTTCTTTGCTGCCCGATGCCACTTTGTAGGGTCTGCCTCTATGCCGGAGATAATCAGTTCTTGCACTAAGCGCATTTCTTCAACGCTTGAATCAGCTTTGGGAAGTACACCATTTGCTGCATAGAGGTTTTCCAGCCTGTAACCTTCATGAACCATCAGGGTGGCATCTCCCCCATCGTCAATAATCAGATCAGGGGCATCGTCCCAGGATAGTGCCTGTAAGGTGCACCACCAGTATTCTTTAAGGTCTTCACCCTTCCAGGCAAAAACAGGGATGCCACGCTCTGCCATTGCTGCGGCTGCATGATCCTGAGTAGAGAATATATTGCAGCTTGCCCAACGCACGGATGCGCCAAGCTCTATCAGGGTTTCAATTAATACAGCGGTTTGAACGGTCATATGAAGGCTGCCTGTGATCTTTGCACCCAAAAGAGGCTTAGTACTACCATAGCGTTCTTTTAGCGCAATAAGACCGGGCATTTCAACTTCTGCAAGTGTTATTTCTTTGCGTCCCCATGAGGCAAGGTTTATATCTGCAATGCGGTAATCCATTAGTATCTCCTGTTATAGCTAAATGAGGTCACAGATTTATATACCCATGACCTCAATATTAGCTTATTATTTATCTGCGGAATCTATCGTTTCTTCCACCATCATGACGTCCACGGTCTCCCCCGCGATCATCGCGACGGGGTGGGAACGAAGTTTGAGGGCGGTCTTTGGGAGCATTGGGATCTGGCTCGGGATTGCCTTCCACACCTTTCATGGTGAGCGAAAGCTTGCCTTTGTCCATACCAAGTGATTTCACATGTACAATATCGCCCATCTTAACCATATCCAAAGGATGGTTAATGCGGCTGGCATGCATTTGCGACACGTGAACCATGCCTTCCTTGCTGCCGCTGATTTTAACAAATACTCCATAAGGCTCTATCCTGGTAACGGGACCTTCGAACAATTCACCTACTTCCGGATCTATAGCTATGCCTTTGATAATATCTTTGGCTTTAGTTATGGATGTCTTATCTGGTGAAAGGATACGCACGGTGCCATCATCTTGAATATCTATCTGCACTTGGCAGCTTTCGATGATAGATTTGATCATCTTGCCAGCAGGCCCGATAATCTCGCCTATCTTCTCGATAGGAACCTTGAAGGATTCGATTCTGGGTGCGCTTGCGGATAGGTCTTCTCTGGGTGCAGCGATACAATCCGCCATGATGTCCAATATGGAATTGCGCGCTACTCTGGCTTTCTCCAGGGCGATGCGCATAATATCTTTGGTGATGCCTTCAATCTTGATATCCATCTGCATGGCAGTGATACCATCTCTGGTGCCGGCACACTTGAAATCCATATCACCAAGGTGATCTTCCAAACCCATGATATCGGTAAGCACTACGAAATTTTCGCCTTCCATAATAAGTCCGTTTGCAATACCAGCTACGGGAGCTTTAATAGGCACTCCGCCCGCCATCATTGCCAAACAACCGCTACAAATAGAAGCCATCGAAGAGGAACCGTTTGATTCCAGGGTATCTGCCACTATACGAATGGTATAGGGAAAGAGTTCCTTATCGGGAAGAACTGCTTTCAAAGCGCGTTCTGCAAGGTTGCCGTGGCCAAGTTCTCTGCGACCCGTGGGTCCCATTCTTCCGGCTTCGCCAACGCTAAAGGGAGGGAAGTTATAATGAAGGTAAAAGCTCTTCTTGTATTCGCTTTCCAGACCATCGATAACTTGCTCGGCTGTGCCACCGGCTAAAGTAATAGTGCCAAGAGATTGTGTTTCTCCACGTGTGAACAAAGCTGAGCCATGTACACGGGGTAGAATATCTATCTCGCAAGTGATATCACGGATATCATCCAAACCGCGCCCATCAACACGATGGTGCTTAGTGAGGATAGATTCACGCACATAACGGCGCAGCAATTCTTCAAAAGCTGCTGCGTATATCTTTTCGTTTTCTAAGAACTCTTCTTCGTTCTCAGCAGTGAATTTCTCCACCATTTCAGCTTCGGCGGCATCGAAGGCATCCTGACGTTCCTGCTTACCTAGAATAACAGCAGCAGTGGCTATTTTGGCACCGCAAGTACTTTCCACTTTGTCCATTATTTCTTTGGGCATAATGGGCAGTATCACATCAACCTTGGCTTTCCCACATGTTGCCACAAAATCGTCTTGCAAAGCAACAAGCTTCTTAATCTCTTCATGCCCAGCGTAAACGCCATCAAGCATGATCTCTTCGCTCAATTCGTGAGCGGAGGATTCTATCATTACGATAGATTTGCGTCCACCGGCTACGGTGAGATTCATTTTGGATTTCTCGGCTATCTCACTGAAATTGGGATTGACGGCAAACTCACCATCAATGTATCCTACGGTAACACCGGCAATGGGTCCGTGGAAAGGAATATCAGAGATGGAAAGAGCTAAAGAAGCTCCGAATACACCCAGTGTAGCAGGATCGGTAACGCCATCAAAGGCAAGCACGTTTAATACTACATGCACTTGATTACGGAATCCATCTGGAAACAGGGGGCGAATGGAACGATCGATAACACGCGCCATCAAAGTGGCATCTGTAGTAGGTTTAGCTTCACGTTTGAAGAAACCACCGGGTACCTTACCAGCAGCGTACATCTTTTCGATGTAATCTACGGTAAGCGGGAAGAAATCCTGATTCAGAGAGGCTTCTTTGGACATGGTAGCGGTTACAAGTACGACAGTTTCGCCGTATTGGATAAAAACGCTGCCATTGGCTTGTTTTGCCATTTTGCCAGTTTCAACGATTAGCGGACGACCGCAAAAGTCCATCTCGCGGCGGGTAATTTTGAAGTTATGCATAACTTCTCCTTATTTGTTTTTACTGCGGGGAGAAGAAGCAATAGGCTAAAAAGTTTGCTACAACCTCTTAGCTTATTGCTAATTGCTCCCGTAACAGTTTGATTTTAGCGTAAATAAGGAAAGTGGATCACCAGTTCTGCTGATCCACTTTTCTTTGTTAGTCATAATATCTTGGCGAGTTTATTACTTTCTGATACCAAGCGCCTTGATTATGCTGCGGTAACGACTGATGTCCTTCCGCTTCAAATAATCAAGAAGGCGTCTGCGTTGCCCGATCAGTTTCAACAGACCGCGCCGGGTGGAAAAGTCTTTCGCATGCTCTTTGAGATGCTCGGTAATATCTTTGATTCTACGGGTGAGCATCGCAACTTGCACTTCCGGTGAGCCAGTGTCTGATTCATGGAGTTTAAACTCTACCATGATAGCTGTTTTAGCCTCAGGTGTTAACGGCATTTCATCCTCAGATGATTTTATGTAGTCATGATTTAAGTGAGGTGGATTTTGTAAAGGGATTTCTTTTAGGTTAACGGGTTAGCGGGTTAACCTATAGCTGGTGGAGGTGGCGGGGATCGAACCCGCGTCCAAAAAACCGATTGCAAGCAAATCTACATGTTTAGTTGTCGTTTAAGTCTCGGCTTTTGAGGTAAAGACAATCAGACCCTCTAAAGCCCAGCCAATAGTCTTAAGCGGAAATTATCGGCAATCCTTTCCGCAGCATCCGTACTGTTTCGACGCCCAATCCCCTCCCGACGGCACGAAGAGGTTGAACGAAAGCAGCTTACGCTGCTAAGGAGTAATTGTTATTTGCAATTAATTTTGTTTGCTCTCTTGTTAACGGAGTGGAAAAGCGTCTCCGACATGCATCACTCACACCCTGGTTCCCTGTCGAAACCATTTCACCCCCTATACGCTTGTAAAATATCTATACTAGTCAATCTATTTAGGATTGCTCCCATGTCAACATAAATCTCTCTGACTTGTTTTCCAGATGCGTGCTGTGGAGCTGGTATGCTCCCGTAATGGCACTCGCCTCGAGTTCCTACAGTCAAAGCGACTGTGGATACGCGGCACATCGAATCTAATAGAGTTTTAACCCAGGATATTAAGCCAGTATCACCGCAGAGTAAAGATTTATCCTTTTCTTGCTACACGGAAACCGCTGAAATTACTCTCTAAGTTTGTATCGGTATAAAACCTACGGGCATTAGTGCAATTGCTGGGGTCACTGCTCCAGCTTCCTCCACGCATCACTCTATGGCTACCGGTGCTGGGTCCAACTGGGTTAACCACGTCCGTGGTTGGGTACTTATAGTTATAGATATCCCAACAAAACTCCCACAAATTACCGGTCATATCGTAGAGACCCAATTCGTTTGGCTGTTTAATACCTACATTGTTTACTTCAGTTGCATTTCCATTATACCAAGCGACTTCATCAATAGCATTGGAGCCACTGTAAGTGTAAGTGCTAAACGGATTGCCACCTTGTGCAGCGAACATCCATTCCATCTCTGTGGGGAGTCTGTATCCGCTAACATTCCAGTTGCATGCTAACAATACATGATTTACTACAGAATTCCATCCAACAGGCCACAAGTCTGGATTAACGCCCAGTTTGTCATAGTTGTAACAGGGTTGATATCCCTCGACTATGCTTCTCCGGTTACAATATTCTATTGCTTTGCCCCATGTTATTGCTTCAGTTACATCTTCATGAAGCCCCGTGATGGGTTTCTCATTTTCAATATCAACACTTCCATTAAGCGGCATGACATAATACCATTCAAGTTCAGTTACTTCGCATTTGCCTATAAAATAAGGTGATAGGGTAACATTTGAACTGCCGTTATTGAATGTGCCACCATTTACCAATTGCATCTGGTCCGCTAGGTTAATAATGTAATAGGATGATTCCATGAAACTAGGCTGCCAACCACTTTTGAAGGCAATTGCTTTAATAACCATATTGCCTGCAACATTTAAGGGATTGGAGTATAGATCTGAAGCTTCTGTTGGTTCTGTCCCGTCGGTTGTAAATCTTATCTGCGCACCGCTAACGGGGCTGGTGATATTAACTGTTTGCCCAATGGCATAGTGTCCGCCTGGTGGGCTGAATATTGGTTTCAGTAATTGCATTGTAAATACAGCCGTAGTAACAGCACTGGGAGGTTTGCCTTCAAGAAACGCTCTGCATTTAAGGGTCGTAGAACTGTTGATCTGTATGGGGGCGGAATATAGTGTAGATGTTGCAATTGGATCACTTCCATCAACAGTATAGCGTATCAGTGCTCCAGAAGTTGTACATGATATTGTTGCTGTTCGTGGAGCGTTAAATATGCCTCCTGAAGGTGAGATACTAGGGCGTGCCACGGTTGTATAGATGTAATCGGCAGTCTGAACCGTGCTTGATATCCATCCAGATTTAAAAGCCTTAGCTTTAAGGGTGCAGCTAGCAGCGATCTGTACAAATCCGCTATAAGTTTGTGATTCATTGGTGGGATCGGTACCGTCTGTGGTGTATCGGATATTTACCCCCGAGGTAGAACATGATATGAGAACGTTTATAGGTTCGTCGTAAGTGCCTCCAGAGGGAGAGAACATGGGAGTTGCTATCTGTTCGTCATTCTGAGTAGTAGTTTTATTATCGCACGAAAACAAAGCAATACTAAATAATACTGCCACTAAAATCCTTATCATCAATCTCATAGTAATCCTCTCAAAGATATTGTTTTATTAGTGTCGTGTTATATTTACTCATTACAGATTCACACCCAAAGAAACGATAAAGGATCTTAGCTTAAAAGCATTCCGAATAGGCGCATCACCGATGGAATTAATCCCAGTTGTAAATCGGCAATCTAGAATAAACGAATCTTTACCAACCCCAAAATTGAACAAATCCTTCATTCCAAAGCCAAATCCCATAACTAAATCAAACTTGTAGGGCAGTAGTTCGTCTGCACCGTTTTCGTGATATTGGCTAGCATAATTCTGGGTAAGATCACTATCAGTTTGGCTATTCCCAACTAGTTCAGCAACATCTGCATCAAGAGCTTTAATACCCTGATGTTTCGTAGATTTATTGCTAAGCAGCAGGGATATTGAGGGGCCAGCGTAGATGAAGGCACCTGTATAACTGCCTCCGTTAGCATCGGAAGCAACTTCTTGCTGCAAACGTAACAAAACAGGAATTGTCAAATAATCTTGGGTTCGCGTTATTTTCCCGCTCAGTGTATCTGCAAACTCAGTTGCAAGCTGCAAGTTATTGGTGTTTAGAGCTCTTCCCTCAAACTTTTGAGTATAATTAAATCTTTGCCATATCATTTCTGATTGCAGTCTTATGGAATCATGATTGTTAGTTAGCCGTATCGAGCTATAAACGCCCACATTATGTGATGACCCATGCTCATTAGTGGGGGATTCTAATCTGAGGTATCCATATTCACTACTAACACCGGAAACCACAGTGGATATATCATAATTGATTTCGTAATGGGATTCATCTCCATAAATATTAGATGTTCCCATGCCATATTTAATGCCCCAATCGACATCATAAGACCACAAACAACAGAATACCAAGGCCATTACAGATAGTATAACAGTCTTCTTATACATAATTTCTCCTTAACAGCAAGTCGTTATTAACTTCGAACTTCATAATGTAGAAACCTAAACTCTCTTGAGACAATCGCATACACATCTAAATAACAATCTCCCTTTTTTACAAATCTTATCATCAACAGGACACATTTACACGCTAGTTTTTCTCAATATCTTGTCAATAAAAATCTCTCGAGTTTGTTTTCTCTTATGGTTTTAAGGCTCTCTATATAGCTTTGTCCATTCCTCCTCATCTATAACCCATTTCCTGGAACACCACTATTCCTTCTATTCTCAAATCATTGCCCACCCATTGCCCTTATGATGGGCATTGAGTGGGCAATGATAGGGCAATGCCTGCAAGCAGTGCGGTTGCTGATTTGCAACAAAAGTGATACTATTTGCAATTTCACTTGATACTCTATACCTGCGTAAATGGTAGCGATATTTCAGCATGTTCCAGATACAGTTTTCGAGATTGTTGATTTATCTTGACAGTTAGCATAGCAGAGGAATACTAACGACATTGAAAAAAAGGAGAATATATGAAGATATCCGCATTGTTGTATGCAATAGTAATCATATCGTTTTTTATGCC
>JALNXT010000327.1 GCA_023230245.1 Candidatus Cloacimonadota bacterium | reverse complement strand
GATATTCATTTGGATTCTTGCATACTGAGCAGAAACCCCGGGTATTTTCCCAATGTTTATCAGGTATTCGGGCGTATTGCCACTATGCTCAAGATCCTTTATTTGTTTATCCAGTTCAGTTCTCCTTAGCTCAAGATTTGCTATTACAGGGCTACTGGATCCATAATTTGCGCGGGCAAGCTTAAGCTCGATATCTAGCTTCATAGATTCCGCAACGAGTGCTCCATAGGCATCAACCAAAGTTTTAGCCTGGCTTTCCAAATTGATGGCTTTGCTGCCCTCTTGGAATTTCTGATTTACGATGATCAATGAATCTAACGAAGCCTTGGTTTCGTTTACCCGTTGTTCCAGAAACTGACGGTTTAGTTTGCCTTGAGTTATCTTTTGATGTCGGTTGTATTCATCTATTTTGATTAAATAGAAGTTTACAATATCGAGCGACAACTGTTTGCTCTTGGTGCTTGCAGTAATGATTAGCAGACCTGTTCCGCTTTCATAGGAGAAGCTTACCACGTCTTTAGCCAAATATTTTAAAGCATTGTCCATATTGTGAAGCGGATCAGGATTCTTCAGCTTGAAATACTGGATAAGATCAAATTTGCGGATTACGTCTTCCGAAAAGATTCGGGATTTCATAACTTCAATGTAGCCTTCGGCTTGTTGAGTATCTTCACCTCCCAGCAGGCTGGAAGTAATGCCAGATAGACCCGGTATATCGATGGGTAAACCACTGGAACCCTTCCCAACAGGGTAAAAACTTGCCCGGGATTTAAAGTACTGCGTTGCAAGCAGGCTGTAGATCACCGCGGCAATTGCTACCACGATTACGATTAATGCAATCATTTTGCGGGATTTGTAGAAAATGTGCACCAGGTCAAATATGTCTAAGCTTGGGTTATCCATTAAATATCCTTATTTGCATCCGAACAAGCGCTTAAAGAATCCCTTTCGGGGCTTAGAATTGACTATGTATTTAGCTGTCGGTGCTTTCATTATTTGGGGGGATTTATCTTTTACTTGTCCATCGATAACAATAGCGGCATCTCCCAATAAAACAATTTTACCGCCCAGGGTTACGCTACTATTTTCGGGTATAACTAATTGTGTCCCCGGCAATAAAACCACATTACTATGCTTTCCAAAGACCAGATTGGAACCTTTTTCCAGTTCAATATTACCTGAGAGAACAGATTCACCCAGGAGCTTTTGTTTCCCTTTCACATGCTGGGGAAGAGTGGAGACCATTTTTAGCAGTTTGCCTTCTCCAGCTTCCATCTCCACAGAGCAAACCCCGTTAGTTGTTTGATATAAAACACTATCCGCAGGATCAAAATAAGCTGCATTCGAGCCAAAAGTTTTCGAGGCTTGCTTAGCTATCAGTAAATCAACAATTTGAGGGGCAGCTTGAGGAAAGCGCTCCTTAAATTGTAGGGCAGGAATGAATTTCTCATCTTTTTCTGTAGTGGATGCGAAATAATTCCCGCGGCGGTTAACCAGCATCAGATAGGGAGTATTGTCTTTATCTAGGTAATATCCGCTTTGTACATATCCGCTATAGAGTGATTTACTATCTTCGCGAACGCTTGCTCCCGCCAAATAGCTTTCAACAGGGGGGGGAATACTTCTGGCATCTTTGCCCATAATTGTGTTCGAATCCAGCCATTCCAATTGTTTTATTAGCTTACCATAGGTATATACCTTGGGGTTGGTATCCATTATTGCGCTCATGGTAGGTTCTAAAACTACGGGAAAATCGTATTTCCCATTATTCATATATGATATTAACCCCACATAATCTCCGTAACCATCTTCCGTTTGGTAAGATTGCAGACGATAGTGAATAACCCCATCGGCACCATAGCATAAGGGCAGGTAAAGCAAAGATTTTTGGGTGGCATAGGGGGGCATTATCCAGTTTATCCAATAATCCTTGTCGCCACCTTTTGCCCATCTGCCAAAGGCTTGCACGATGGGAATAAACTGTCTCCCCTCTTTTTCCATAGCGTATGTTTTACCCTTACGATAGACGCTTAACAGCTTATCATCCCACACTTTTTGGATAAACATATCATCAGCTTGTTTGCCATTGGTGGGGTTGAATTTCACTTCTGCAGTTAAAGGGTATATATCCGGGCTAAATATCTGAGGTTTGGTGCTTTCCAGAAAAGCATCCACGTGGTTATAGTAAGTTGGCGTCTGCTTATCGATGGTGATATTCCCATATTGATGATCAAACACAGCGGTCAAAACAGGGATATCTTCTTTCGCCAGAATATCCTGGATCGAGCTGTAACTATCGAATTGTCCTTGTAGCGGCTCATCAAAAGTGTAGAATCCGCTAATATTTCCGGGTGCCTGGTTAATAATAGTTTTTACGTGGTTTACAATATTGGGAGCATACCTATCCCGCTCAAAACGAAGCTCATGATTCATTTGATCACTTATATCAATGTAATCCAGCTCCACGTCGCAATTGCCATACCAATAGACGCGAGGGTTAATATTAATCAGCTTCATTTGCACAAACGATCGTTCCGAGCCGATAAAATGAGTTAGCAGCTTGGCATCAACCAGGTCTTTATAGCTTATCTTAATATTAAAATCTATGAAGCCATCCTTATCAGCCAGTTTATTCAAGTCGTTCAGGCTGAATATAACGTCGTCCACTTTATTATCTTCACGCATTGCCTTTAGCGCGGTTGCTTCCCGTGCATAGGAGCCGGGCAACAATTCAAAACCCACGGTTTGGAATCTTAAGAGTGGGTCTTCAGGCTTAAGATCACGTTTTAGCTTGCTTATTTTGAAGCGATATGTGAACCAGAAATAGCTCCCTTCAAAATTAGGAGGGTTAATTTGGTAAACGTTATAATCATTGCCAAAGCGGAGGTATGCGCCATTGCGGTTTGGCCATCGATAGCGGAGATCGGTAAATGCATAGCCTGCTTTATCTTTATCTTTGCTAACTTTCCATGTGTAGCCATTAGAAGCTTTGGAATTTGGGATTGCCTTACCGCTACGAACCATATTCTCGTCATTTCTGGCGGCATAACAGAAGTTGCTATTGGTTCCATCACCAGGATTTACATCTTTTTCATCTACATATTCGGCTTCCAAGCGAGAGTAGTTTGCAGTTGTAAGGGGAATCACTGCATAGCGATATTCACTTTT
>JALNXT010000325.1 GCA_023230245.1 Candidatus Cloacimonadota bacterium | reverse complement strand
TCTTTAATGTTTTGTGCTATAGATTTTTGTAACTTGATTACTGTATCAACTGCTTTTGCATCACCTTTTTTGGCTTTATTGAGCATGACATTATATATTTCTAATAAATCATTACCTGCATTTGACATAATAAGTAAATCCACTAAATGTTTATATTCATCCGTTTTCTCCCACGCTGCATAAGTTGTTTTAGATTGTACTTTATCAATCCTCATAATCTCTTCCAATGGACGATCATTAAATTCTCTACCTCTTATAGTAAGTTTAAATTTCCATCTAAAATAATGTTTAAATTTTACTGGAGTCCTTGCTAATTGTTGGTCTAATGTCATTTGCTATCATCTCCTATTAATCAAAAAAATAGAGGATGGCTTAATACCATCCCCCTTGTTAAAAACTCTATAATTAGTCGTACAATTTGGCGCACGCAGGTAAACCTGCTACCGCATATTATTTTGTTTTGTTATATATTCACTAAAGAATTCATTGACTAAAAATTTACCATGTTTATTTTTTATTTTATTCCAGTCGTTCATGGGGCAAGCCCCATCCCCAACTTTAGGAAGTAAAAGTAAAAGAATAAATCCTGAAATATTTTAGGTGTTAAATTGAATGTAAATATTCTTTATAAAAAAAGAACATAATTACTAAGGTAATATATATAGAACTAATTATTATATACTTAGTAATATTGTTCCTTTTCTATTTGTAAATACATTTCAAATTACCACTTGGGGATTTTTGCTTGCAAAAAGACACAACAATTTGTACGAGTAATTTTAATCACCAAGCAGTATCATCATCATTAAAAATAATATCATCACTAAATTCTGCGAACGCTTCAATAAATTCCTCGGATTCTGTTTTGTATCCTTCTGGAACCAACCATATTAATCTATTCAATTTGTTAATATCATCAACGTATTTTGGGCTTGCATATGGTTTATATATTGTTTCAATATTTTTGTCATTCTTTTTGCCGAAAACATTTCTACTTTCTTTACTTTTACTCTTACTCTTTTTATTCTTTACCGCTTCATTAGTTGAATTAATATACAATATTATCAATTTATTGGTCATTTCTATTAGTTGCTCATCTTCAAGCAAACTATTTTCCACAACTTCATTATTTAATATATCAATGTTATAAACTCTCCAGTAAGATGATAAATCATTAAAACTTTTGCAAACAGTTGTTATAAACTTCTTATTTACTTTTGGATTGACTCGATGAAAGGGTTTTATTTTCAATTCTTTGTATGTAATAAGTTCTGCTTCTATGATTTCATTTTCTAATTCTTCATCTGCAATTTCAGATTCTTGTGTTGAATATAATTTAACCATGATATTTTTTTGCCATTTAATTACATTTTCTCTTTGCAATCTATTTAATACAATTTCTAAATGGGTTTCAGTGATTTTTCTGATCTTCTGAGAATATGTCAACACAAGTCCTTTGCTCATATCATGTTTTTTTGAAAATTCTTCATATCCTATCTTTTGTAAATCTTTATACCCTTCTCGAAATATTGGAATATTTATTACTCCATTTTCTTCAACAAACAATTGATTTCTTGTTGTAACGGCATAATAACCATTTTTTTCATTACCACTTTTTTCGCTTGCCAACCAATCCAAAAATAATGCATCCAATAATGTTTCATATTTTGTAGTAGTTACATGACCACCATTATTTTTTCTGTTGTCCAATTTTTCTAAAGGGGTATCGTATTCCACGATTACCTTATATTTATTCCCTTGTCTTTCTAATAAATAATAGCGTTCTATTTGCTTTACAATTGCTTTGCGCCCGTTATTATTATCTTTATATTCTATTTCCATTTTTGCACAGATTTCTTTAAGATTTTTATATGTTTTGCCTATTTCTAAATTCTTTTTCATATGTTATTAACGCTCCTAACTACAATTGCGTTTAATTTGCATTAGAGCATCAATAGCATATTTAAGTTTTTCCGTATCCTCAAAACTATAGCAGATGCCTTCTTCATTGCTAAATTTGTAATACTTAAATCCTAGAAATGCCAAAGCATCTGCCAAATATTTTTTCTTTACCGATCTATATTTTTTTTCACTCATTTTTTGTTTACCTTCTTCCATTTGTTTTTAGGTATAGAAAAAGGACTCAATCACTGGTAGTGACTGAGCCTTCATTCATCCCTTATTTAATTTTTTGTAATTTTTATGCTATTTGAGCATGTTTACCTTTGAAATTAACAACGTTATTAATTGTACTTTGAGTAACTAAATATTCTTCTGCTAATTTTTGTTGAGAATAATTTCCCGTCTTATATTTATCCCTTATTTCTACTTCTTGTTCAGAATTTATTTTTGTTTGTATTTCACTTATTTTTTTCTTTGTTTCTTCTGATCTCTTTTTACCTTTAGTTGCTTCACTTATTTTCTTCTTTGTTTCTTCTGAAACAATATAATTTTTATTTGCATTACTTAATTTTTTCTTAGTTTCTTCAGAATGATGCTTCCCGTACATATTTCCCTTTTCTCCCATTTGGGCTTCACTCATTTTCTTTCTAGTTTCTTCAGAATGATGTAATCCTGTGATACTTTCACCGCCAAAGGCAAGGTTATAATAATCTTTACTTTCCACAGCATTATGGTTTTTAATAAATATTATCTCTAATTCATCTAATTTTTCTTTTGAATAAGCAATAGCAATAATTTCTCTGCTAAAATTTTCTTTCCCATATTTTTTAACTGCTTTTAAAAAATATTTACCACTACCTAAATAATCTTGCCAACTTATTCTAAACATCTTTTGTCCTATGTATTTTTTACCATTAATTAGATTTGTAGTTATGTAAATAAATCCATAAGGGTTTATAATTTGTATTTCTTCCAAGTTAATAACCTCTCTTTTCTTAAAAATGGACATAAAAAAAGAGAGGGACTTATTACTGTCTCACGACATGAGCCCTCTGTTTATGCTTTTGTGTAACAAATACGATTCCGATTGATTACCGCAACTGAAAACATATCTGGAAAATCATCTTTTGTATATGTTTTATTTGTATTTAATGTTGTAGGCCAATCTCTTGATAATTCTCGTCTTACATAAAATTCCTTCTCAGGCAAAGATAAATCCAAATAAAAAAGACCCTGCAATCCTGCAAGGTCTATATCTGTTTCAAGTACAC
>JALNXT010000326.1 GCA_023230245.1 Candidatus Cloacimonadota bacterium | reverse complement strand
TTCAAGATGAATTTCAGCATCTAATCCCCCTTATACCTTGCCTAAAAGTGCATCTGTTGCTCTCATGCGGGCTATTTTGGACGCTGGCAACCAGCTTGCGAAAGCAGTAACACACAGCACGATGATGAAGGTGGAAAGCAGCATTGAAGGCGAATAGTAGCACATGATAGGTTCCATGGTTCCGGCAATATTGAGGTCTGTCATGCTTGGAGGTATCTTATAGCCACTTAAGCCAAAATAAAGGAATAGAGGCATGCCAAAGATGCCAGTAAACACCACTGCCAATAGCATATACATACTGCCTTCCAGAGTAAATAATCTCACTATCTGTCCCTTAGTAAGCCCCAAAGCAATCAAGGTACCTATCTCTTTCCTGCGCTTGAAGATGGAGAGTATCTGAGTATCGAAGATGGCAACCATCGCCAAGAACAGCAAGAGCACAAACATCACGTAACCACCCGCTCTTTTGGCATTGATCAACGCATCTGTGCCTTCCATAGAGTTATCTATAGACACATATTTCCATGTATTGCCAATGCTGGTATTAGTCATTTTGTCTTTTAAGATAAGCATGGTGGCATTGTTACTTAAGGCTTTCATGGCATTAAGTTTATCATAGTCTATCCACACCTGCGAGATATCGATGGAAGGCACGGGTGTATCCATGATGTGCGTAATAATCAGATCAGTGGCATTGTACACGCCATGCACGTCTTTCCAGCGCATGGTGATGGTTTCGCCTTCCATGATGCCAATACTTTTAGCCATGGCTTTGCCAATTATGGCAGGTGTTTCACCCGAGGAATCAGCCTTATCTTTAAGGAACTCTGTGGGTATTTTCAGCAAGGTTTGCGAGGCAGGTATGCCTTTGATCGTTATAGGCGTTAGCCTTCCTTGAGGGTATATCACTCCATTGGAGATTAGGATTGGCACTGCTTTATTCTCTGCAACCATACTTTGTATATCAGCAGGTACAGGAGCGTAGCTGCTATCCAAGGTGAAACTATCATATTTGTCGTAGCCACTATGTTCAAAGTGACCTGCGCCGAATTCCCAATCTTGCATCTGCCTTCTTGCGGTTCTCCCCCATCCATCTAACAAACCCTGCATCCACACCATGCCAGTAAGCACGATGGAGAGGATGATAATGTTGATCAGGCTTCGCCAGCCGTTGCCGAAGATGCTTTTAAATGCCAGTTTGAAGATCATCTTTAGCCTTCTTACCGTCAATTAAGGTTATTACCCGGTTAAGGTATTTCACCACTTTCTGGTCGTGAGTAGAAAAGACGAACGTTGTGCCGGTATCTTTGTTTATCTTTTTCATGGTATCCAGTATATGCAGAGAGTTTTCCGTATCCAGGTTGGCAGTCGGTTCGTCAGCAAGCACCAGTTTAGGCGTCTTAACCATAGCTCTGGCAATGGAAACGCGCTGCCCCTGTCCGCCTGAAAGCTGATTGGGGCGGGATTTCATCTTATCCACCAAGCCAACCCATTCCAAAGCTTGCATCACCAGTTCCTTGCGCTTTGCTTTGCTCATTTTTAGCAGCAATAGGGGTAGTTCCACGTTTTCATATACATTGTAAACCGGTAGGAGGTTGTATGTTTGGAAGATAAAGCCAATCTTTTCTGCTCTCAATGCTGCGGATTCTTTGGCACTCAAGGTATTTACCTGTTTGCCCAACACTTCAATATCGCCACCCGTTTGTTCATCCAGAGTGCCAATAATGTTTAGGAGCGTGGTTTTACCAGAGCCGCTGGGACCAACAATGCCCATAAACTCACCAGTGCTGATATCAAGATCAAGATCGCTTAGGGCAAGGAAGCCACCTTCACCGGTAGGGTATATTTTACTCAGGTTGCGGATTTTCACTAAAGTCGCTGCCATTTTGTTACCTCTATTTTGTGTAGCTGATTAAGAATTGGATAGCTGTGGTATCCTTATAACTATCCTTGTTATCAATTGCGTATGAAGCAGATAGCTCTATAACCAAGCTGTCATAACTGCGCCTAAAGACAAAGGACTGGGTGTAGTTTTCGGCTTCCCATTCCACTGAACTTAAATATATTACTGTATCTAACAGCCCCAAAGGATAGTTTAGCATCAGGGCAGACCGGGTGTCTTCTATCTGTAGCTTATTTAGCGAATTGGAGCTGTGATTTATACCTGTTTCCAGCACCGCGTATAGTCCATTGCCGATATCAAAAGTATAGTCTGTGCCAAGCATAGATTGCAAAGCCCACTCTGGAGACATATCATTCCTGTTGCTGAGGGAGCTTTCCAGCCACAAGCCGGCAAAAGAATCCATTCTCATATCAAAGCCAACACGGTTTTCGTAAAGCTTGGCTGCAAGACGGCGGTGATTGGCAGAAATGGCTGCTTCCCCGCTTAAAAAAGGTAGCTGGTATCGTCCTCCCAACTCTATATCATCATCTTTGGTGGGAACCGCTTCTGATCCCTTTAACTGTCCGTCGGCAAGTATTGCCCAAGCCCATAAGGTAGAGTTATTGGGGAAGTAGCTTTTCATCAGTGCAGCTTGCACTCCATCTGTGCTTTCCATTAGGTCCAGCGGATTAAGCTTATCGAACCACTGCAAGGGTCTGATAACAAACGCAGAGCCGAAATTCAAGCGTTGTAAGCCTATTCTTAAGTCCGTTTGCTTAGCTGAAAGGCGCAACCAGGCACGGTATAGATTATCATCCATACTGTGCTCTTCCGGTTTATCCTGCATCGTAGCCGAGTATTGAAAGTTATTCACTATTTCTGCATCCAACGATAGATATTTGTTAGTGGCGATATTGGTTTGTAGCGTCAGCATCCAATTTGCAGCCAGTCTGTCTGATTTATCCAGCACAGAAAGCTCCGATAGACTAAAACGATTGGTCGCATCAGCCGAAAAACCCCAACCTATATAAGGTATTACCACCAATAGCACAGTTATAACGAGTGTAAACAGAGGCAGAGAAAGAGCATTAGTTTTTTGGATTGCCAGCTCATAAGTAGGGTTATAGTCTCCCCTATTATCTGTCTGCATCGGGTATGGAACGTAGCTAATTCCTATTTTGGGTTCCTCCTTAAAAACTGGCTTATGTGGTTAAGATCATTGTTTTGCAAAATAGTTATGTAAGATGCTGTTGTCAAGGACAATATCGGCGGGTATTTTTGACTTAGAAAT
>JALNXT010000324.1 GCA_023230245.1 Candidatus Cloacimonadota bacterium | reverse complement strand
GTAATTCACCATGGCTATCTTTTGGTTCAGGTCGGGATTTTGGAGAACTGCCGTATCGGAAACCAAGAGTAGTTTATGGTACCTGGGAAATTCTAAAGCACAAGTATAGCTCATCACACTTCCCGGGGTAAGTAAGCCATTGGTTTTATCCAGCACGGCTTTTAAGAACTTATCGGTACCCACCAAACCTTTCATCAAGACATCTGCATCCCCGCAGCGCACCAAGCGCACCGCTTCCTTAGTAGCCTTAAGCTCATCGGGAATATGGATAATCTCGAACTCGGTTGCTTTAAGCTTATGGGGAGCTAATAGTAGCTCAATACGTTCCTTATTCCCCAGCAGGATAGGGTGCACAAAGCCTTCCTGTGTGGCTTTGATAACCGCAGCGATGGTATTGGCATCTTCCGCCACTGCAACGGCAATACGGGTTCGCCGTTTCAAAGCTTTGGCTTGTAAGACTATCTCGGCAAGCTTGTGCATTTTAAGCCGTCATCGCCGCTAAAGCGATGGAATACAGTTTGCTGATTTCGCTGTCTCCGCGGGAAGTTAGCACACACGGAACCCTAGCGCCCATCACAATGGCACAAAGCTCACTCTTCAGGAGTTTTACAATGGTCTTGTAAAAGGTGTTGCCAGCCTCGATATTGGGGAACAGAATACAATCTGCATCGCCACATACTTCGCTGGTGATTCCTTTGATAATGGCGCTTTCTTTGTCGATAATAAGATCCATGCCCAAAGGACCTTCCACGATGCCACCTTTTATCTGTCCGCGCTGTGCCATTTTTGAGATGATTGCACCGTCGGCACAGGAAGGAATCTTGGGAAGGGTTTGTTCTGAAGCAGCCATAATTGCCACTTTGGGAGTATCTATGCCGAGGAACTTGGCAGTTTTAATCAGGTAGTTGGTAATTGCCACTTTCTGGTTCAAATCCGGCAGTGGAATAATGGCAACATCACCAAAAATAAGCAGCTTGTGATAGTTTAAGGGTTCGGCAACCGTGATGTGGGACAGGATTGCACCGTTATCCACCAAGCCTTTTTCCTTGTTTAGAATTGCTCTCATATACCTATCTGTGGAGAGTAGCCCCTTCATCAGGAAATCACCTTCTCCGGCATTAATCATCGCCACCGCTTTGGCGGCAGAGCCTATATCAGTAGCACAGTTTACGATGCGAAGCTTGGAACAATCAAGGCTATGCTCCGCACATACTTTCTTGATTATTGTTTCATCGCCTACTAATATGCCCTCTGCAATTCCCATTTCAACCGCTTCATAAACCGCTTTGATGGTGTGAGAATCTATAGCCCAGGCTGCGATCACGCGCTTTTTGGGGCGCGAGCTTAGGATCTCAAACATCTGGTCTAGTTTTCTAATCTGCATCAGTTTACATCCTTTATGTATATCTATTTTTGTGATTACCAATAATCAGCCAACCGATAGCTAAACATAAAGCTGGGATATAATGATATTTGTCAAGTCCAATGTTTTCCACTAGCTTGAAAGCATTTATCGCAGATTTATCTTGCCAGAAATCCAACACGTCATTATCATGTAATATAAAGTTAATCAGGAGGTAGTCATGCCGATTTTATATGTTATGATTGTATTCGCAGTTCTCGTGGTTTCGATAATTTCCCGAGGTCTGATTGTTGTTCGCCAGGCGCAAGTAGTAATTATTGAACGCCTGGGTAAGTATTTTAAGACGCTCGATTCCGGGATTCACATTATCATTCCTGTATTCGACAAGATTCGTCCCATTCACTGGCGTTATACCAAGGCAGATATCCGGGGCAATACGATTCAAGTGCAAAAGATTGAAGATCGTATCGACCTGCGTGAAACTGTTTACGATTTTCCCCGCCAGAATGTGATCACCAGCGACAACGTTTCCATCAACATTAATGCCATGCTGTATTTCCAGATTACCGATCCCTACAAAGCTGTGTATGAGATTGGAAACCTGCCCGAAGCTATCGAAAAGCTTACCCAAACTTCGCTTCGTAACGTGATTGGTGAGCTTACCCTGCAAGAAACATTCACCTCCAGAGATGGAATTAATGCCAAATTGCGTGACATTCTGGATGATGCCACCGATAAATGGGGCGTGAAAGTAAACCGGGTTGAGCTGCAGGATATCCTTCCTCCCGAAGACATTAAAACAGCCATGGAAAAACAAATGCGCGCCGAGCGTGATAAACGTGCTAAAATCTTAACTGCCGAAGGTGAACGTGAATACCAGATCCTGGTTGCCGAAGGTGAAAAACAAGCTAAAATCGCCCGCGCCGAAGGTGAAGCCCAAGCAAAGATCCTCGTTGCAGATGCAGAACGTAAGTCTATCGAGTTTATCGCAGAAGCGGTGAAGGGAACTACTACCGATCCTGCCCAGTATCAAGTAGCCTTAAAGTACGTAGCTGCTTTCTCGGAAATCATGAAACAAGGCGATAAGACAGTGGTTATCCCTTACGAATCCTCCGCCCTGCTTGGCAGTGTGAAAACGCTGGCTAATATCTTCAAACAATAAATACCATTCTTCTAAGACAGATAATTGAAGGGTGCGAGATTACTTGCACCCTTTCTTTAACACCTGAGAAATATTATTATGCCCTATCATCCCCCACCCATTGCCCTTTTTGTGGGGTCAAGGTGGGGTGTAATAAGGAACAATCAGCAAGGGCAAGAAGTAGCTTGTCCACTTAGTTTGAAAGACCTCTTTTCTCTCTTTTTCCTCTTTCGCTCTTTTACTCCTTGTTAAAAAGAAATCTTTCACTTACACGAAGATTCAGTTTAGCAGCATCAGAATGCTGCTCTACGATGTTTTTTTCTCTGCCTTTCTTTTCTCTCTTTTTCCTCTTTCGCTCTTTTACTCCTTGTTAAAAAGAAATCTTTCACTTACACGAAGATGCAATTACGAAGATGCGCTTAAGCAGCATCAGAATACTGCTCTACGCACCACATCTCGACCCCTTAAACCCCTCGTCCTCTCGACTTACAAAAGTTTCAGCTTGACTCATAAAGCAACCTCACCGTTTTATACACCGCATGAGAATTATTAAAAAACTAGGCATTGAATACACGCTCTGGCTATATATAACGGCTTGCCTCAGTTGGTTTTGCCTGCGTATAGGGCAGCTTAGCATCAGTGGATATATTATCCTGCTGCTGCCTTTACTTATCGCGGCATTATTGTTA
>JALNXT010000323.1 GCA_023230245.1 Candidatus Cloacimonadota bacterium | reverse complement strand
AGAGGATTCGAACCTCCGACTCCCTGCTCCCAAAGCAGGTGCGCTAACCGGGCTGCGCTACACCCCGCAGTTGCGTCCAAAAACCCATGAGGGCGATTTCTGTCAACAACTTTCGCTTTTCCGCACTTCCACAGCACGCAAACACTCACCACCGAGAACACCGAAAGCACCGAGATGACAAACATACCTAGCTCTCGAACTCATGACTTCTCGGCACTCCAGCACTTTAGCACACCAGTACCTCAGTACACCAGCACTTTTGACTTATAAAATCGGCGACTGTATCTACGAATAGAAGCACACTTACTTGCACATCGCCGATTTATGAGTTAAAAAAAGGTATGGGGAAATTTGCCTTACGGTGTTTAACTCACAAGACGCTGTGTGATAGCATAGTTGGCTGTGGTCAAAGTTTGTTGCAGCGTCTTGTAAGTCAAACTTCAATTGTACGCGTTTGTAACCGCAGCCGCCACGGGTGTTCACAGTCCGGGCGACTGTGATTACACTTTGGTTGGCATATAAGTTTGGAGTCGTTAACACCGATATTATTCTAAACTTAGCTTATTATTCCTCGGTGTTAAGGACTACAGCGATGCTTGACATGGTTGCTGAAATTGGTAAAATCAGTATTGACTACCCTGCGAAAGAATTTATAATAATCGGTCTAATTCTTGCTTCATAATGTTGTTATAAATAAAGGAGTTTGCTATGAAATACGCTTTGTTACTCTTTGCTATTTTAGCTTGTCTTTTTCTTTCTGCCGAACGGATACCCCCAGTTTATCAGCTTGAGCACATAGAGGATGCTAATTATACATCAGGACCCGGTGGTTCGGGTTCCTTTGTTGGAGTTTTGTATCTTTACAATTACTCTGGGAATCTACTAAGCAATATCGAGAAATATACCGCTAATTACTATACTCCTCCAGATAAAATATCCAACGATCCCCCCCCATATTGGATTCTGCAGGCAACTTGGATTTCAGACAGCCAGTACTGGGTGTATGACGATGGATTCGAGCTACGCCAGCTCTACTGTGGAGGCTCACCCATTTATCGTCAAACTCGCTTCCGCAATGATGGCTACATCCTAAGGGACATGCTTTCCAGCGGCGTGGTAGTGGTTTACCAGTATTCCGACACGATGAAGTTAACCGAAAAAACCACGCGCAATTCCTTAACCAGCTTTGACCGGTGGACTAATGAATACGACAATCTGGATAGAAGAATCTCTACTATTCAATCTCAATCGGCTGATTCTCTGAACTGGACCCCGATACAGAAATGGGAGTATTTTTACAATGGTGAGACCCAAAGTGCGGGATACAACTTTGAAAAGTATGAGAACTACCTGGTTTTTTTGGAAGAAGTACCCTTTGTGCCAAACTCTTACAAACGATCGCACTACACAATCTGGGGCTATGAAGCAGGTGAATGGGTTCTGCAGCAAACCATCACTATTTACAGCGATGGACAATACTATGAAGCTCAAAATCAAAGTGCTAAATTTTACTCAAACGGCTTATACAAGGGCTATTTTACACCAGGCGCGGGAACAGAATCAGCCCACGAGATTACTTGGTTTGCCGGAAGCACTGATCTACAAGATGATTTGATGCCCCAAGCCAATACTGAGCTGCACGGTTACCCCAATCCCTTTGTAAGCAAGCTTACTCTCGAGCTTTCTAAGTCCGGAACCGAACCTCTTTTACTGCAGGTTTTTAACATGAAAGGACAGTTGTTAAAGCAAGATAACTTCAGCCCTGGGCAAGAAGTATCTTGGGATGGCATGAACGCCTCTGGCAAAACAGTCCCGAAGGGTGTTTATCTGATCAGGGTTATTGAAGGCAGTAAAAGCTACGAAACAAAGGTAGTTAAGCTCTAATCTCATACGATAGTCCTTGTAATCTCCTTTTCTTCCTTAGTATCCGATACTGGATAAAAGCCCTTCTGAAGCGGTGTTGATCGGGATGCAACCCGATGAGATCCCGATCGGATCCCGATGAACCCCAGTTCGGCTGTAGCGCAGGAAGCCGATACCTACTGCGTGTGTGATGAGCTAGTGTGTAGGATTTACAGGGCTGAGATCATTGCTTTGCGAACGCGTTTGGTGATTACCACCAGGAACAGGGTGAAGGCAATCATCAGGGTGGATAGCGAATTAATGGTGGTGATGGTGCCACGGCGAATGGTGCCTTCTACATAGATGGGAAGTGTGTCAAACCCTCTGCCTGAGGTGAAGAAAGTGATAATAAAATCATCAATGGACAGCGTGAATGCGAGCAGAGCCGCAGCTATAATGCCGGGAAGCATGAGCGGAAACTTGATCTTCCAGAAGATAACCGCCGGTTTCGCGCCCAAATCCATCGCTGCCTCTACCAGAGAGTAATCGAAGCCTTCCAAGCGTGAATTGATCACGATCACAGTGTATGATATGCAAAACGTGATGTGTGCTATCAGCACGGTAAACATCCCCGTATTTACCCGCGTGAAATTGAATAGCAAAGCTAGCGATACACCCATCAGGATATCCGGCATCACCAAGGGCACATAGATGAGTGCTGAGACCAGCTTGCGTCCGCTGAACTTCTTGTTCTGTAAGCCCAGAGCGGTTAGCACGCCTAACACTGTGGAAACAAGGGTGGATAGCCCTGCGATTAGCATGGTATTCCGAAAAGCTTCCTTGATGGATTGATTACCCCAGAGCTGGACATAATACTTCAGCGTGAATCCCTTCCAGCCGGTGATAATCTTGGCATCGTTAAAGCTAAAGATTACCAAAATGAGGATGGGAATATACAGGAAAATCATTACCAGGGTAAAGGCAGTGAGATTCATGCCTTTGTAAAAGCGGGACGCGGATAGTTGTTTCAAGCTATCCGCCTCGATTTCTGGTGTTTATAGAGCATATAACCCAAGAATAATAGCAGTGCCACAAAAAGCAGCAAAGTAAGCGATAATGCCGATGCCATAGGCCAGTTACGGGGGATGTTTTTAATCTTGTAAGTAATCACTTGCCCCAGATACAGCGTTTTCTGATTCCCCACCAATTGCGGAATGAGATATGCACCCAAAGATGGAATAAAAACTAACAGCGAACCGGCAAAGATGCCTTCCACCGAAAGCGGTAAAGTGATATGGAAAAAGGCTTTCACATCGTTAGCCCCAAGATCCATAGCGGCGTGTAAAAGCGTG
>JALNXT010000322.1 GCA_023230245.1 Candidatus Cloacimonadota bacterium | reverse complement strand
AGGCTCTTCAACCCCGGTGAAGACTCAGTATAGCCATTACTAAGCAAACCCGTTATCTCTTCTAATAGACCGATGTCTATCATGTTCATTATCCGATCATTTATACGATTATAAAGAATGTCTCGGGGAAGATCAAGCAGAATCCTAAACACTTTATACGGGTTATCTTGTATTTGATTTTGCCAATGCTGACTAATAGGTATTCCTGTAGCGATGAAAACTTCCAAACCTCTCAGTATTCTTTGGCTGTCATTTTCACTTATTTTAGAGGCAAAACTCGCATCAACTACTTGAAGTTTATGATATAACGAAGCTATCCCTTCTGCCTCCAATTGTTCTTTTAGGCGGGTTCTTATTTGCTGGGGGATGTTTGGTAAATAACATAAGCCCTGCAATAAACTTTGTACATATAAACCGGTACCACCACAGATGATGGGTATCTTGTTTGCAGCCCAAATACTATTGATAGCCTCTGTAGCCAATTTAGCAAACATTCCTGCATTAAAGCTTTGGTCGGGTGGTATAAGGCTTACTAAGTGATGCTTAACTTCGCGCAAATCATCAGGAGTTACTTTAGCCGTCCCAATATCCATATATTTGTAAACTTGTCTGGAGTCGGCCGAAATGATTTCTGTGTTTAGTTCTTTGGCTAGCTGGATAGCTAGACCAGATTTACCCGATGCAGTAGCTCCTTCAATTACGATAAGAGGTATCATAGAACGCGCTTGAATTTTTTCTCGAAATCGATTAGAGGCATCTTGATAATAAGAGGACGCCCATGCGGACAGAAATATGGGACATGGCAAGCAAACAGGTCATTAATCAAGCTCAACATTTCTTTACGAGAAAGCTTATGATTTGCTTTGATTGCTGCTTTACAGGCAATAGATTTTGCCAGACTATCTCTGAAATCGGCATTCACTTCCAATTCTTGCTCCAAAGTTTTCAATATCTCTATAAATACTTGTCCACCCTGAAAATCACCTAATTCTGCGGGTATTTCTTCAATCACCAAAGAATCTCCACTAAACTTCTTCAATACAAAGCCTATCTTTTCGAGCAATTCCATATTGGCATCTATCAATTCGCTTGTTTCTGCTGCAATATAGGGGGGTATATCCACCACCAGCGGAATGATCAACTTTTGTCGAGTAGCGGGAGTGCCAGAAGTCCGATGTATCAGCTTCTCATACAGTATTCTTTCGTGCGCAGCGTGTTGATCTATAATCACCAAACCGTCTTCCACTTGGATAAAGATATAGGTATTATGCAATTGCCACGGGTTAATATAATCTTCTTCATTCTTAAGCAGTAAGTTGTAAGGCAACTGATCATTGGGTTGGTCGGTAAATATCTCTGGTGCTTCTTCATCTGCTTTATCAGGATTGTAAATGGGGATGTTCTGTTCTTTCCTGGTAGGCTCTCCCCTAAATAAGTCATCTTGGTAGAGATTGGCATATTCCTTCTTATACTCCGAATAACGTGGTACTTCAACGTTCTTCACAAATATATCCCGCTCTAAAGAAGTGGCTGGTTGTGGTGGCGAAAAAGCTTGGAACTTCAGTTTAGCAGAGGCAAATTTATCTTCTTCGTATTTTCGCAGGGCACGCGTGATGGTCTCAAAGATTAAGCCATGCACCATATTGCCCTCTCTGAATCTAACCTCTTCCTTGGTGGGATGTACATTGATGTCAATTTGTTCGGCGGGAACACTTAAGAACAATATGTAAGGAGGGGTGCTGCCTTTTTGCCAAGTTCGGGTTTTCATAATAAAAGGTTCATAAGCTGCTTTTATACTATGCTTAACGGTCTTGTCATTAATAAAGCGTCCATTGATAAAGGCATATTGCGCATCAATCAATTTATCTCTTCTATCTTCCAAACCAAAGATGTATCCACTAATTGCATAACCACCATTGGAACCAGATACGGATATAATGTCGTCACTAAAAAATGCGCTGCCAAATACTTCGCTCATCCTTTGGCTTCTGTCTTCGGTTCCAATATAGTTAAGCTTTTCACGGTTATCAATCACAAGTTTAAAGCTTATTGCAGGATACAGCACTGCCTGATAATGGATGTATTTAAGGATGTGGCGTATTTCGACATTGGCAGTGCGTAGGAATTTCCGGCGGGCAGGCAAAGATTTGAATAAGCCACGCACGGTAATGGTAGTTCCAGTGTTTGCCGATGTCTTGCTTACATTGGTGAGCTTGCCGTTATTAAATTCTACCACAGTTGCCATAGCATCTTCCATGCTGCGAGTTACAAGACTAAGGTTGGATACTGATGCTATAGAAGACAGCGCTTCTCCACGAAAGCCCAGCGAACCGATGTGAACGATATCTTCGACTGTTTTTATTTTACTTGTAGCATGGCGTTCAAAAGCCAAAAGAGCATCATCGCTGCTCATCCCTGTGCCATTGTCTAATACCCTGATGAGGTCTTTACCACCGTTTTCAGCAACCACAATAATACTGGTTGATCCTGCATCAATCGCATTTTCCACCAGTTCTTTGACCACCGAAGCAGGTCTTTCTATTACTTCGCCGGCAGCTATTTTATTCTGAACGTCTTCTGATAGAATGTTGATTACTTTCATGCTTATCAATATGAGAATATACTGCCGTTAGTGAATTCCCGGATAATGGAATTATGCGGCACCAAGGCATCAGCTATATCTTTTGAATGAGATATAAGGTACAATAAACGCTTTGCTTCCATGAATGCTGATGAACTCGGTGGAACATGTTTTAACAATCGCCAAGCATGTTTCCTAAGAATCCCCATTTCATAAGTGAGGCTGCTATTGAACATATAATCTGCATTCTCTTGGTAGGGGAAGATATTCTTTTCTTCGCCGTCACGTACGTCACGCCACCTAATTATGGTCTCATCTGCACTATAGCCACGATACTGATGATCTCTTATTATCCTTCTCAACAAACGACAATCTGTAGTGGGGATGCGATTGTGGTTATCTATATTCAATTGATTTAAGGCACTTATGTAAATCTTTACCTTGCGGTTTGCGGGAATTGCTTCTGTCAGGGCATCGTTCAAGCCATGAATGCCTTCCATTATCACCACGTTGTCTTTGCCGAGTTTAACATAGTTATTGCTCCTGCGTCTCACCCCGCGGGAGAAATCATAGTGTGGCAGTTCGATTTGCTCACCATCAAGCAATTGCGTAAG
>JALNXT010000321.1 GCA_023230245.1 Candidatus Cloacimonadota bacterium | reverse complement strand
ATAATGCCAGTACCATTGGGTGTATCTGCATCAGATTGGAAATACCAGCGGAACTTCACTGTTTGCCCTGCATAATCGGAAATTATACCATCAAGAGAATAGCTTGTAGTCATGGAAGCCCAAGCGTCCGGAGCATTGCTATACACATAGTTGTTCGCAGGAGGGGAAGGAAGCCCGTAGGGATTGCTCATAGCTCTCCATGTTGTGCCATTATCGGGTGAGATTTCCCAGCCAAAGTAATCTACTGCTGGGAAGGCGTCTGTGTCTGTAAACGAGCCTTGAATCATAAAGTCAGCTCTGATATCGCCACTTGAAGGAAGGGTGATGGAAGGGCTGACAAGATAGTTCAACATATTAGTATTATAAGAACCTGCGGCATTTTGGTTCCTCATTACGTGTGTGGGTGATGGAGCATTAGCCTCGGTAACAATATTCCAGATATCTCCACCTAGGGGAACCAAGGAAGCCCAAGTCATTTGGCCATCGTCAGTACCATTGTTGGTGTATCCGCCGAAACTGATATCATCAACCATGAACCCAAACAAAGTAGGGTCATCACTTGTGTTATAGGCGGGGTCGGAAGCAAAAGCAAAACGAATCATCGCATTTTGGCCTATATAGGCGGAAAGATCGAAGGTGGCAGATACCCAGTTTGCCGTGACACCCCCCCAAGCGGGGATGCCTACGCCTTCGCCATGTTCAGAACCGAAAGCATAAGAGCTTGTGCAATGATAGGCAGGAGTGCCGGTAAGCACTGTCCAGGTAGTTCCACCATTGGTAGAAATACGAATGTTGGCAGAATCCCAACCGTTATAGTCGCCAGTGCCACCTACGCCTTCCAAACCGGTTTTCATTTTGAAAGTGAGGGTTGCATTTGCCGCAGTAAGCATGCGGGAGGGAGTATTCAAAACCAGGTATTGATGATCATAATAACCACCGATATTGGTACCTGATGCCAAAGCGGGATCACCCATCCACCATACGTTTCCTTGGGTTACATCAGCGTTGTAAATATGCCAATTATTTGGTGAAACAGCGCCGTCATAATGTACCCAGCCAGGAGCGCCAGTCTCGAAGGTTTCTTCATAGACAGCCACTTCAAAGCGACTACCACTTGCATACATGCCAGTTAGCATGGCAAGTGCCACAATAATAAATAAATACTTTTTCATTGATCCTCCTTATAGATCCTAGGATTCTGTCTCTTTACATAGCATTTGTCGTGCCATATTTTTGTCAATCTTTATTTTGTTGAATTGGCAAAAGTTCTAATCTTCTGCCGTAGCATATATAACTTCGGGAACAGAAGCGATGCCCGCCCTAATCCTTTCCAAACCTGATTCTCTCATGGTGAGCATCCCGTTTTTAGACGCCAATTGCCGTATTTTCTCTTCGTCAATATTCGTGTAGGATTCTACAATCGCAGCCCTGATTTCGGGGTAAAAATAGAGGGCTTCCACCAGGCACATTCTACCTCGATAGCCATCTGTGCACTGCGAACAACCTACCGGCATAAATATTTTACCGGATTCCAGTTCCTCCAGAGTAAGCCCCAATGTTAGGGCGGCTGGGTGATATTCTTCTGTAATGGGTGTCTTGCAATTTTCACACAATTTCCGCACCAGACGCTGGGCAATAATGATGTTGATGGAATATGCCAGCAAGAAGGTCTCCACCCCCATTCTATACAATCTTGTGATGGCTGAAGACGCATTATTAGTATGCAGAGAAGTAAGCGTGAGATGCCCCGTATTGGCGAGCTTCACAGCGATGTCGGCAGTTATTTTATCGCGTATTTCGCCAACCATCACCACGTCTGGATCGTGGCGCAGAATAGACCGGATAGCCTCGTCGAAAGTCATATTGTGCCCAATCTTTAGCTGCCTTGCCCCGTCAATAACGTATTCCACCGGGTCTTCACAGGTTAAGACGTTAAAAGAAGGGTCGATAACATGCTTAAGTGCCGCCATTAAGGTGGTACTTTTTCCGCTACCGGTAGGGCCAGTAACGATTACTATCCCCTTATTAGAATTTATTGCCTTAAAGAACTCCGTCTCCGCCTGAGCTAAAAAGCCCAGCTTATGAAAATCTCCAATTACCTTTCTATCGTCGATAATGCGGATGACGATGCTTTCAAATCTCCTCTCGTTTTCGGCTGAGACCATCGGCAGAATCGAAACCCTAAAGCGAATAACATGATTGTCTATCGTCTTCTGCATGTATCCATCCTGGGCTTTATCCACCACAAATCTATCCACTCCGATACTTCTATCCTTAACGACGGCTGCAAGCGCTTCTGCGGGCGTATTATCTCTGCGCAACCAAAGCTTCAACCTGCCATCAATCCTGATATAAATACTCACTGCTTTTTTCCCACTGGGGATGATATGAATATCCGAAGCATCATTACGAACTCCGTCCACCATCACGTTATCCAGCAAATCGCCGAGAAATCCATTTTCTAGTTCTTCATCGAGGTCTTGATTTTCTTGTTCATCTTTGATAATCTTTGTATCGATGATTGTTTGCTCGCTCCTGCGCATAATCTGGCAGAATTCGTAGGGTATATCGCTTTTTTCAATCAATCGATCTATCGTCGCTTTATTAGTCCAATCAATCTGAATAATATTAAAGGGAGTTTGCAGCTCAATGTCATGAATCAAAGCATTGCTAACGTCTGCCGCCAATACCTGCATCACATTAAGGTTTTTGCCGATGAGCTTATATGGGAATATCTTAGCCGCAAATAGCTGACGCAGGAAGTCTGGAGCAATTCTCTCATGCAAAAACTTGATGGTACATATCTGTGCAGTGTCCAGGATCTCTGCATTCAGTTGCACTTCGTTGAATGCATAATACTTGGCGATAGTTCTATGTATCCTGTCGTGTTCAATATTAAATTCGTTGATCAGCAGATTAGCCAAATCGGCAAGGGTACTCTTCCCCGTTTCTTTCATCCTTACCATAGCGATATCCACTACATCGTGATCGCACATTGTTTTACTCTTCAAATATCGGACAAATCGCCCCAAGTTTTCCATTTACACGCCCTCATTTTAATATATTTAATTCTGCTTTCTACTTGAAAACAGTTATTGTTATCGCATTCAAAAATCAATATCCTTTCCCTTCTCTTGCTCAACCGAAAGGGAGTTCATCGGGATCCGATCGGGATCTCATCGGGATAGCACCCGAT
>JALNXT010000320.1 GCA_023230245.1 Candidatus Cloacimonadota bacterium | reverse complement strand
GAATTGGTGTGTGCGTATAAATGTTTTTTGGATGAAAAACTTTTTATCCAACTTAAAGAAGAACTTAGAAAACATGAGGCAAACCACAGTGAAGCGTATTATTACGAAGTTAGAAAGCAAGACCAAATTCCAGATTTTCTAGCGTTACCAGTTCCTATAAGAGCTGCAAGAATGATTTATTTAAACAAAGCATGCTTTAATGGCTTATATAGGGTTAATTCTAAAGGATTTTTTAATGTCCCTTTTGGAAAAAAAGAAAGGGTTAATACCTTTGAAGATGACAATTTCACAGCAATAAAAAAGTATTTCTTAAATAATGATATTTCGTTAACAAACCAAGATTTTGAAAAAACGGTAGAGAATGCAAAGGCTGGCGATTTTGTTTACTTCGATCCTCCATATGACGTCTATCCTAATAAACTAGGTTTTGTTGATTATGGAAAAGACGGATTTGGAAAAGAAGAACAAATCAGATTGAGGGATTGTTTTAAATCGTTATCCGATAGAGGAGTTAAAGTTATGCTCTCTAACCACAACACTCCATTCATCAATGAAATATATAAAGGCTTTAATATTCATGTCATTGATGCTAAAAGAATGATTAACTCTAAAGCGGATGGGCGCGGAAACGTTCAAGAAGTAATAATTACAAATTATTAGAGGCGAGAGAATGAAAAAAGCATATTACGAAGAAGAAGGTTTTGTCTTATATCAAGGCGATTCCAATAAAGTAATTAGGCAGTTGGAATCAAAATCAGTAGATATGATATTTGCTGACCCTCCATATTTTTTATCTAATGGAGGTGTTTCTTGTCATTCAGGAAAGCAAGTAAATGTCGATAAAGGAGCGTGGGATAAAGGCCTGTCTCCAGAAGAAAAATTAAAATACAACAGAAAATGGCTTAGGGCTTGCAAGGAAATTTTGAAGGATAATGGTACCATCTGGATTAGTGGAACGTATCATAATATATATTCAATTGGCGTAGCACTTGAATTAGAAGGTTTTTCAATAATCAATAACATCACATGGCAAAAGCCAAATCCGGCCCCAAATTTAGCTTGTAGATGTTTCACTCATTCAACTGAAACTATTATTTGGGCACGAAAAATAAATGGAAAAAGGAAGGGCAATCACCTATTCAATTACCAGCTTATGAAAGAGATTAATGGCGACAAACAAATGAAGGATGTATGGTTGCTAAACCTTCCAAAGAAAAGTGAAAAAACCAATGGGAAACATCCAACGCAAAAACCTGAAGCTGTGTTGGAAAGAATAATATTAGCGGCCACCCATGAAGGAGATTTGATTTTAGACCCATTTAATGGAAGTGGAACAACGGGTGTAGTTGCGAAAAAGCTAGAACGAAGGTACATCGGAATCGAAATTGAAAAAGAATATCTAGATTTGACTGTAGCAAGGCTGAAAAAATAGACGGCCTTGCTTTTTGTATGGTTCGGATCGGCAGCCAAAGTAATATATTTGTGATATAATATAATTATTAACTTTTATTACTCGTCTTGTGACGGGCTCTATCTCGTATATACGGTGGTGAATACAATGGGAAGATTAATCAAGCGCTTCTCAGATGGCTCTTATCTCGAATATGATCGCGGCAGTTTTGATGATTGGTGTGTCTATATGGTAGAACCAAACGGAAGCAGAAGACCTCCATTGGATAGAGATTATTTCTCTGACATAAAGGAGTTATCAAATAGATATGGAAGAGATGCGCTTTACCAAGCGTATGTTTTTGTTTATGAAAATACCGGAAAAGAAGTGTGTGACTCCGGACTTGAAGCAGCTGAAAAGGCATCAGAAAGCTTTGTCGAAGAACAGTTGTGGCTGCATAAAATTCTCACCATTCTATATATGGCAATGATTGCGGAAGAAAATAAGAGATTTACTAAACTTGGGAAAAGGATAAAACGTTTAGGCATTTATAAATTGCTATTCGAAGATGCCTCTGTTTATGAAGCCGCTAATTTCATGCGTGGAATGGGATGGAGAGAAATCGACGCTCTATGTAGAGAGAGGGGGTTTTAAGATGAATATAATTAATGGCACCAAAAAAATTAAGAGAGGGACATTAACAGCGGTTGCTGAAATATGGTGTTCAAACAATTACACCATACACGTTTTCCAGGGTGGCTTATCCCCTAATGATATTTTGCTTAAATACACAAGCCCCAAGAACTCAAGACTAAGAACGCCTAAACATATTCATTGGGCTGTAGACTTGCTTCTAAAAAAAGCCGGTAATTCAACGACTACTAATGCTTTTTTGGCCTCATTAGGTACTTATTGGAATAACTGCGGAGTTCTTCCTGGGAATACTTTTATCGACATTAACAATGTTGTAACTAGTGCTGTTAGTTCTATCGTTCTTGGAACTTACACCGTCTTGGATCAGCACGGTGAATACCCAACAGAGTTTTTATACATTTTAATGTGCTTACTCGCAGTACAAGAAAAAACAAATGCAACATACGGTGGCACTACAGCTCATATGTTTAATGATGTGCTTAATGAACTAGCGAAGAATAATCTCGACATTTTTAAAATTATGTCTACGGCCGGATTTAGCGGGAGGTAAGTTATGAAGGATTTTACTCAATGGCTCTCAACATTTAGAGAGAGTATTGCAAATTATACATATTACGTAGAATTTGAGACCGTTTATAAGAATGCATCCGAATTGAAGATTGAATTAAATATGATGAATTCTTTAATAGGCTCATCAGATATAGAAGGGGACTTTAGGAATTTGATTAATAAATATCCATCGGTTTTGCAATGCATCCCTATTCTTATTGCAAAAAGAGAGATGAATGTGTTTTGCATGGATGACGAAGGAACCTTTAATTTTGATTTCAAGAAGATGAATTATTCAATAGATGACTATGTCATGTTTATGAGAAAGACAGGTCTGTTTGAGTTGATGGAAAAACATTTATTAGGAAATCTTTATGATTACGTTATTGGTGTTGAAGCCGGATTAAATTCAAACGGTAGAAAAAATCGTGGAGGACATTTGATGGAGGATTTAGTTGAGTCTTTCATCAAAAAAGCGGGTTTCATTAAGAATAAAACCTATTTTAAAGAAATGTACTTATCCGATTTAGAAAGTAAAACAGGATTAGATTTATCTTCGCTTTCCAATTCAGGAAGCACTGCTAAAAGATTTGACTATGTAATTATCACA
>JALNXT010000319.1 GCA_023230245.1 Candidatus Cloacimonadota bacterium | reverse complement strand
CGCTCCCTGAAAGCGGGGACGGGTTTCATCCACGTACACAAAGATATCCTTCTTCTGTTTGTGAGCTATTCTAATTACGGATAGTGCTGTGCCCCAATCCACCGTTGCCAATGCTCCGGCATTGCAGTGTGTCAATATACGTGCCCCGTGGGGAATGATCTCTGCACCCACAATCCCAATCTTATGGCAATCATCTGCGCTTTTGTTGGCGAATTCCTTGGCAGCCAATATTGCCACTTGCCTGGCATGAGCGTAATCCGGGATGAACTTTAAGGTATGTTCATACACGTAGCTAACCCCGTTGTTCAGGTCTATAGCGGTGGGACGGGTGGCAATAAGCTCGGCATGGGCAGAGCGCAAATACGCCCTAAACTTTTCATCCGGGGCATTTAATGCTGCTAAAGCCATGGCGTAAGCACCTGCTGCGCCGATCGCAGGCGCACCCCGCACCGTCATCTCCCGTATTGCCGTAGCCACTTCCAGATAGTTGCTATACTCTGCTATGGCAAAAGCGTGCGGAAGTTTGTTCTGATCTATCATTTTCACCCGATGGTGCTCAAACCAAACTGAGCGATAATCTTGTCCGTTAATCTGCATCTAATCTCCTGTGGGATAATGCCTATCCCAGCGATGTTATTAGTTTAGCTATAGGGAATTTCGTCAATACCTTTCTTGCAACTTAGTGCTCAGATGGCTTTTTTGCCTACCTTTCTTAGGAGCATTGCCCTATCATTGTCCACCCATTGCCCTTATTATGGGCATTGAGTGGACAATGATAGGGCAATGCAGGCGAGAAAGAACTGGCAAATTTTAATGCAATTTGATAGAAATCGGCATCTAGATTGATAGCAATGATTAAGAAATGTGAAAGCGTTATTTCAATTTTCAGGTGTAGAGCTGAAACTTTTTTTACTCCATGCTTTTAGCGATTCTATAGTTGAATATAAGCTGATGCCGAATGGCACAAATATTGCATAAATATATGCCATAAAATTGTTTACGTGTTTGCTAATTCTGCCTGTTTTTTAGATATTTACTCATGCAGCAAGGCTGCAACTCCTACCGATAAAGCCCTAAAAGTGTATTTGTACAAAAAAAAGATTGACAGGTTTATTGGTCTCTCATTATTATGATTTCAGCCTGACTTAGATGCTTTTATGTATCTGGATTGGGCAATAAAAAATGAGAGGATTCTTATGAATCGCAAAGCATTGCTCCTGTTATTCGTAGTGCTTGCACTTAGTGTAAGCAGCGTATTCGCCACAGACAGCAGAATGACTGCCTTGGGCAATCCCTTTGGTTTTATCCGGGATAATTCTGACATCTCTGCCTATCCTGGCGTTATCAACATGTATGAACGGAATCTCCGTGGAGAGCTTGGAATGTCCAGTTCCGATTGGAAAATTGGCGCAAACCTTCCCTTCATGGGTAACACCCTTGGTGTATATTTGAATACTGACACTAATATTGATGTAGATGACTTTTTTACCACGTGGAATCATTACAGCACAGGTGATTTGGATATCAGCAAGAAAATCCAGTTCTACTATGGTTTCATGGAAAAGTTTGGTGTCGGTTTTGCCATGGCTATGGACAGCAAGAAGAAAGACTTAACTGGTGTTGCTGACAAATTCGCTAACCTAAGCGCCACATATTTTGAATTAACCGGTGGCATGAGCGATGAAAAGATGGATATCGGAGCCGGTATTGGTTTCTGGGGCGCAAGCTCAAAGAATGATATTGATGCTAACGAAGCTACCCTGGGTGGATTCGGATTCAGCGCTCAAGGTCGATACTTCGTTATGGAAAATGACGATTTTGACTTCGTTGCTTCTGCTAATCTTGCCATTAACAGCAATTCACAAGAAGATAAGACTGCAGCAAGTAACTCGACTGTAGATGTTTCTATGATGTTGTTTGATCTTGGTGTCGGGATGAACTACAAGTTCGATGCAAAGAACAGTATCATCGTAACAATGAAGCCACTAAGTTTCAAATCCGAAGGCTGGGAACAGAAAGATCCTTCTGCGACTGATAAAGGAAGCGAATCTTGGATGTATATCCCCACTTACAGCATAGGTCTGGAATCACAGATTAAACCCTGGCTGACCGGAAGAGTTGGTGCAAGCCAACATTATGCTTTCTACAGCGACAAATATGATCCAGCTGGAACTACAAACTCTGAAGATTCCGAATATCTTTCAGGATTCAACATGGATATGGGACTTGCCTTCAAGTTTAACAAGTTCACCGTTGATACCGTATTGAGCAAAACCTTGTTGCATGATGGCCCTGATTTCATCGGTGGCAGAAGCCCTGGTCTTGCCAGCATGGTTTCTGTAGATTATAACTTCTAATACAACAGACAAATAATGCAATAAAGGCATCCCGTTATGGGATGCCTTTTGTTATTATTGTAGAGCAGGATTCCAATCCTGCTGAAGATAGAGTTTAGCAGCATCGGAATGCTGCTGATGATAGAGTTTAGCCGTATCGGAGTGCTGCTGAAGATAGAGTTTAGCAGCATCGGAATGCTGCTCTACATTGAAAGCCAAGTAAAGCTGGAGCTTTTACTACCCTTTTGTTTTATAACCATGGGCAAGAAAGCCTCATCTATGGGTTCTTTGGGAGAATGCTCCACCACTATCAAGCCATCCGGGTTTAGCAACCCACGCTCTACTATAAGCTTAATATTGGGGTTGACGAGGTTCTTCATATAGGGAGGATCCATAAAGATAATGTCGTAAGTATCGGTGCAAGTCTTTAGGTAAGCATCCACCTTCTTGCGCCACAGATGGCAGCTCTCACCGCAGCTAAGCAAAGCAATATTCTTTAAGATAGTGCCAATGGCAGCAGGGGCAAACTCTACGAAATCCACCCAGAGCGCACCTCGTGATAATGCTTCCAGCCCAAAAGAACCGGTTCCAGCAAAGAGATCCAGCACACGCTTATCTGCATAATCCTGGTGCACGCTAAAGATCATTTCACGGTTGAAGGAAGTGGTGGGGCGGGTGCTAAAACCCGGAACTAAAGATAGATTTCGGCCTTTATGGATACCTGTGATGATACGCATCAGAGGGAGGCGTTTTTCTTACGGGGTTTTCTGAAGCCGGTTAGCTTAATCTCGAGCTGCACAGGGATAGCGTCAAACTTGGGACACGCAAGAAGGCTCACGCTTTCCGGCTGTTTACACTTCCTGGTACACC